>WTAE01000173.1 GCA_013139765.1 Sulfurovum sp. | reverse complement strand
CAATGGGAACAATGCAAAATATGGGTCTTATGGCTCAAAAAGGAGAAGAGGATGGTTCTCACCCAACAACATTTGAATTAGCTGAAGCTGGTACTGTTACAGTAACTGGTGCTGATGGTGTTCTTATGTCTTTTGAATGTGAAGCTGGAGATATCTGGAGAATGTCAAGAACTAAAGACATCCCAATCAAAGACTGGGTTAGACTTACAGTTGAAAGAACTAAACTTGAAAACATCCCTGCAATCTTCTGGTTAGATGAAAACAGAGCACATGATGCTGAAGTTAAGAAAAAAGTAGATGCTTACCTTGCTGAGTTTGATACTGCTGGACTTGATATTCAATTTATGAATGTTACTAATGCTACTAGATTTACAAATGCTAGAGTTAGAAAAGGTGAAAATACTATCGCTGTTACTGGTAACGTACTTAGAGATCACCTTACAGACATGTACCCAATCCTAGAGCTTGGAACATCTGCTAAAATGCTTTCTATTGTACCTCTTCTTGCTGGTGGTGGTCTTTACGAAACTGGTGCAGGTGGGTCAGCTCCTAAGCACGTAGACCAATTCTTAGCTGAGGGTCACTTAAGATGGGATTCACTTGGTGAAATTCTTGCACTTGCTGAATCATTAAGATTCATCGGTAACAAACATGACGATGCTGACCTTAAAGCACTTACAGAAGCATTAGATGCAGCTAACAACGGTTACCTTGACAACTCTAAAGAGCCAGGAAGAAAAGTAGGACAGCCAGATAACAAAGCGTCTCACTTCTTCGTAGCTCAGTACTGGGCAGATGCATTGGCTAAAGGTTCAAATGCTAAACTTGCTGCTAAATTTGCACCAGTGGCAAAAGCACTTCAAGAAAATGAAGACAAGATCATTGAAGAGCTTTTAGCTGTTGAAGGTAAAGCTCAAGATATCGGTGGTTACTTCCATCCAAATGATGAGCTAGCAGCTAAGGCAATGAGACCTTCTGCTACTTTGAATGCGATTATTGACGCTATTTAAGTTGAAACTTTATGCCATGAAGGGACTAAGTCCCGAATGGTCTAATTAATTTCTTCCCACTCATCTTGTATGACTTCATACAAGATGAGTAATACAAATGTAATGGACTTTTAGTATAGTACATTTGATGTTCGAACACTTCTTTGTATCTAGTGTAAAAGATACTATCGAGACTGACGTCTCACTCAACATAGGGTCGATGTAGCCTCTTTTGTCGCAAAGCATAATTGATAACGAACATTATGAGTTATGTTTTGCTTTCGAGGTCCCCTAGTAGATTACTTAAAAGGAAAAAAATGAAAAAAGGTAAAAAAGTAGCCATTATTGGTGCTGGAAATGTAGGTGCAACTGTTGCATATGCACTCGCAATGAATGGCGTGTGTCATGAAATTGTACTGAGAGATAGAAACACAGAGATTGCTAAAGGTAAAGCTTTAGACATGTCTCAAGCAGCCAATGCTGCAAGACAACACACAATCGTATCTGTTGCTGAAGATGCATCAGGTTTAGCTGGTTCAGATGTGGTTGTTATTACTGCTGGTTCTCCAAGACTTCCTGGTATGAGCAGAGATGATCTACTTATGATTAATGCTGAAATTACAAAAGAAGTGGTACGTGATGTTAAAGAACATGCACCAGACTCAATCATTATCATGGTTTCAAACCCACTAGATGTGATGACGTATGTGGCACTTAAAGAGTCAGGTTTTCCTAAAGAGAGAGTGATTGGTATGGCAGGGATTCTTGATTCTGCAAGAATGGCACACTTTATCCATGAAAAACTTGGTTATGGTGCAGGTCAAATTAGAGCATCTGTAATGGGTGGACATGGTGACGATATGGTACCTCTTCCTAAGTTTTCAACAGTTGCAGGTGTACCTTTGACAGATGTGCTTGATGAAGAAGAAATTTTAGAGATTGTTGAACGTACTAAACATGGTGGAGCAGAAATTGTTGGTTATTTAAAAACGGGTTCTGCTTACTATGCACCTGCAAAATCTACGGCAATTATGGTTGAAGCTATTTTGAAAGACACGAAACAAATTCACCCATGTGCTGTTTTCCTTGATGGTCATTATGGACACTCTGACGTTGTTTCAGGTGTACCTGTGGCATTGGGTGCAAATGGTGTTGAAAAATTGTTTGAAATGACACTGAATGAAAAGCAAAAACGTAAGTTTGCAGCGAGTGTTGATTCTGTAAGAGGAATGATTAACGTTTTAAAAGAGAAAAACTTTTTTAACTAAATAGAACGCCAATAGGGCTAAGACCTATTTGGCTACGCTGACGCTGTGTCTTCTTCAGCAGAAAGCTCACGCGACTAGTCGCTTTAAAAAGAAGAAAATTTTTAAATATGGAGTTGAAGATGGCATATAGAATAGAAAAAGACACTATGGGTGAAATGCAGGTTCCTGCAGACAAATATTGGGCAGCACAAACACAAAGATCAATTCACAACTTTGAGATTGGTAATGAAACAATGCCTTTAGAGGTAGTGTATGGTTTTGCAAACTTGAAAAAAGCTTGTGCTTTAGTGAACACTGACTTGGGACGTATGGGTGCAGACGTAAGTTCAGCTATCGCAACAGCGTGTGATACGATACTCGCGGGTAAACTTGATGATAACTTCCCATTGGTTGTATGGCAGACAGGTTCAGGGACGCAGTCAAACATGAACATGAACGAAGTGGTTGCAAACAAAGCCACTGAAATTCTTGGTGGAGACTTTACAAAAGAGAAGCTTGTTCACCCAAATGATGACGTGAACAAAGGACAAAGTTCAAACGACACTTTTCCAACAGGTATGCGTATTGCAGAAGTAATGGCTGTAACTGATAACCTTATCCCAGCGCTTAACCAACTTAAAGCGACACTTGATGCGAAATCAAAAGCATTTTCTGATGTGGTTAAAATTGGTAGAACACACTTACAAGATGCAACACCACTTACTTTAGGTCAAGAACTTTCTGGTTATGTAGCCATGTTAGAGACAAACCTTAAACAAATCAATGATGCATTAGTTTACTGTAGAGAACTTGCTATTGGTGGTACAGCTGTTGGTACAGGTCTTAACTCTCACCCAGAATTTTCTGAAAAAGTGTCTGCAAAGTTAAATGACTTTATGGCCAAAGATTATGGTTTCATTTCTCAACCAAACAAATTCCATGCTTTAACAGGTCATGATGCAGAAGTGGTACTTTCAGGCGCACTGAAAGCACTTGCAGCTAACCTTATGAAAATTGCAAATGATGTAAGATGGTTGGCATCAGGTCCAAGATGTGGTTTGGGTGAGATAGAAATTCCTGCCAATGAGCCAGGTTCATCTATCATGCCAGGTAAAGTAAACCCTACACAAGCAGAAGCCATTACTATGGTTGCTGTACAAGTGATGGGTAATGATGCAACGGTAGGTATCGCGGCATCTCAAGGTAACTTTGAACTGAACGTGTTTAAACCAGTCATTGCCTATAATGTACTTCAGTCTATCAAACTTCTTGCAGATTCTATGAACTCATTTGACAAAAACTGTGCACAAGGAATTGAGCCAATTAGAGCAAACATTGATAGATTTTTGAATGATTCACTTATGTTGGTAACAGCACTTAACCCACACATCGGGTATGAAAATGCTGCCAAAATTGCAAAAACAGCACACCAAAATGGTACTACACTTAAAGAAGAAGCAGTAGCACTTGGTTTTATGACTGCTGAAGAATTTGACAAAAATGTTAAACCAGAAGAGATGATTGCAGCTAAAGCATAAGTCTTAGCATATACGAAAAACGAAGATTTAAACCATTTAAAATGACTTTCCTCCCTATGTGTTGTGTAGATACACAGCACATAGAGCTAAAACTCCCCTAAAACATATTTAATTAATCATATTTTATTATCTAAAACTGTATAATGAGCGCATTATATTAAAAGGAGTACACGTGAATATTCATGAGTATCAAGCGAAACAAATATTCCAAAAGTATGGTGTTCCAACACCTAGAGGTATTATTGCAAACACACCTGACCAGGCTGTGACAAATGCACAAGAGCTAGGTGGAAAAATCTGGGTTGTTAAAGCACAGATCCACGCTGGTGGTAGAGGACTAGGTGGTGGTGTTAAACTTGCTAAGTCTATTGATGAAGTAAGAGAACTTGCTACTGAAATTTTAGGTATGACTTTGGTAACACACCAAACAGGACCTGAAGGTAAATTAGTTCAGAAAGTTTACATCGAAGAGGGTGCAGCTATCGTTGATGAGCTTTACCTTTCTGTTGTACTTGACAGAGCAGCTGAAATGCCAATTATCATGGCTTCAACTGAAGGTGGTATGGACATTGAAACAGTGGCTGAAGAGACACCAGAAAAAATTATCAAAATAGCAATTGATCCTGCATTTGGTTTCCAAGGTTACCACGGTAGAGAGCTTGTATTTGGTCTTGGTATCACAGACAAAGCGGAACAAAAGAAAATGATTGCTTTTGCAGCTAAAGTGTACACACTTTACATGGAAAACGATGCTGAAATGATCGAAATTAACCCACTTATCAAAACTGCTGAAGGTGACTTCATGGCACTTGATGGAAAAATGGGCTTTGATGACTCTGCACTTGGACGTCATCCAGACATCGAAGATATGAGAGACATTTCTGAAGAAGATCCAGATGAAAGAGAAGCATCTCAGTATGGTCTTTCTTACATCGCACTTGATGGTGAAATTGGTTGTATGGTAAACGGTGCAGGACTTGCAATGGGTACGATGGATACAATTAACTACATGGGTGGAACACCTGCAAACTTCCTTGACGTTGGTGGTTCAGCAAATGCTGAAACAGTGGCAAAAGGTTTTGAAATCATTCTTAAAAACCCTAAAGTAAAAGCAATTTTTGTAAATATCTTTGGTGGAATTGTAAGATGTGACAGAATTGCAAATGGTATTATTGAAGCAACTAAAATTACAGATGTAAATGTACCTGTAATTGTAAGACTTGATGGTACAAATGCACCAGAAGCTTCTGAGATTTTGAAAAATGCAAACATTGATAACCTCATTGTTGGTGATGATTTAGGTGATGGTGCAGCTAAAGCTGTGGCAGCGGCAAAAGGAGCGTAGTAGATGAGTATATTAGTAAACAAAGACACAAAAGTAATTGTTCAAGGTTTCACAGGGAAAGAAGGTTCTTTCCATGCTGAGCAGTGTATGGATTATGGTACACAAATAGTAGGTGGTGTAACACCAGGTAAAGGTGGTCAAACACACCTTAACAAACCTGTATTTAACACAGTAGCAGAAGCAGTTAAAACAACTGGTGCTACAGTTTCTATGATTTTTGTTCCACCAGCATTTGTTGCTGACGCAGTAATGGAAGCAGCAGCGGCTGGTATTGAACTTGCAGTAATTATTACTGAAGGTGCACCAGTACGTGACATGCAAGCTGCAAAAGCCTGTGCTGTTAAAAACGGTATGATGACTATTGGGCCAAACTGTCCAGGTGTGATTACTGCTGAAGAGTGTAAAATTGGAATCATGCCAGGTATGATTTTCAAAAAAGGAAACATTGGACTTATTTCTAAGTCTGGTACACTTACATACGAAGGTGCAAACCAAGTATGTAACGAAGGTTTTGGTATTTCAACAGCTGTTGGTATTGGTGGAGACCCAATTATTGGTCTTTCTTACAAACAACTGCTTCAAATGTTCCAAGACGATGCAGAGACTGAAGCGATTGTAATGATTGGTGAAATCGGCGGAGATCTTGAAATTCAAGCCGCTGCTTTCATTAAAGAAAACATCACTAAACCAGTGGTTGCTTTCATCGCAGGTCAAACTGCACCAGCAGGTAAAAGAATGGGTCACGCAGGGGCTATCATTTCTGGTTCTGCAGGAACTGCTAAAGAGAAGATGGATGCACTTGAAGCTGCAGGCGTAAAAGTCGTGGTTTCACCAGCAGAAATCGGTAAAGCCGTAAAAGAAGTAATGGCTTAATCTCTTATTTTACGTTACTTTTGATCGGATGAAGCATGCTTCGTTCGGTCACTTACTTCAGTAAGCTCTCTCACTACGCACACTCCCTCAGACCAAACCTAAAGCAAACTAAAAGATTATGCTTGTAAAATTTCTAATTTCTAATTTCTAATTTCTAATTTCTAATTTCTAATTTCTAATTTCTAATTTCTAATTTCTAAACCTATTCTGCTATAATTCTGTCTAGGTGCAACAGGTAGTTGCTGGTGACATTATGTCACGAGAGGAAAGTCCGGGCTGCACGTGAGACAGGACTCCATCTAACGGATGGCCAGAGTAATCTGAGGGCAAGTGCAACAGAGAGAAAGTAGTCCATCTATTTATAGTTGGTCAATGTGAAAGGGTGGGGTAAGAGCCCACCGGTGGGTGTGGTAACACACTCAGCCAGGTAAACCCTGTCCGCAGCAAGAAGTATATGGTATAAGTCTCACAAGCTGTTTACTCAGCACACATACTTCGCTTGAGCCTATTGGCAACAATAGGCCTAGATAAATAACTACCCACGACAAAACCCGGCTTATCGTTGCACCTAATTAGTTTTATGAAATTTTTTGACCTCAATTAATCTCTTAAACTATAGAAACGCCAATGTTACTCAAATAATCTACGCATTTAACTACAACATCTTTATTCTTCATATTAAGTAGTGCATTACATATTATATAGTGCTGCAATGGTATTATATTACTATAAAGGGCAAACAACGGGATAGGTATGGGAGCAAGTTAAACTTATTACTTAGTATGACATTTTGGCTAAATGGTTAACTTTGTGTTAAGAAGTCAGAACATAGTTACTGATAAATATGTTAACGTTCACAGGTATAGACCTAAAGGACTATACCCTACTGGGCAGCTTATATAGCTAGTTTTAACGCTATTTAACAGAAATACTTATAAATAAATAGTAAACAGGCAATTAATAGTTATAAGTAAAGGTTAATTTAAGATTTACTGTGTTAGACTTTAAATTGTATAAAATATTACAAACAAAAAAGGAAACGTTATGAAAAAAATTACATTATCAGCTGCATTAATTGCAGCAATGAGTACACTTGCAATTGCAGGTGGAGACATCGCTCCAGTAGAGCCAGTAGTGGAGCCAATTGTTGAAGAATCAACAGGTGCATTTTACCTAGGTCTTGCATATTCTTACATGAGTGCATCATCTGATGTAACAGGAACTGGTGCTATTTTTGATGCAAACGGTAACCTATGGAATGTATCAACTAATGCATCTTTAGTTGATGATAGTGTTAGCTCTGCTATGCTTCAAGCTGGTTACAAGTTTAACGACTATGTAGCTATCGAAGGTAGATACTGGTTCGGTGGAACAACTGATCAAGTACTTGTACCTGCATTTGGTGCTGGTTCTATCGCTACTGCTGATGTTGATGTTGACTCTTGGGGAATCTATGTTAAACCTATGTACCCAGTAACTGAAGCATTTAACATTTATGCACTTCTTGGTTATGCATCATCTTCATATGATGTTAATGTATATCAAGGTATCTATACTGCATCATTAAGTAATGGTACAGACTTTGATGGTTTCTCTTGGGGACTTGGTGCAGATTATGCATTCGGTGAAAACTGGTCAGTATTTGTTGACTACACACTTCTTTATGACGATACAACTACTGGTGCTTTTGGAATTATTGAAGTTGAAGATACTTTAGATTCTTGGAACTTTGGTGTAACTTACACATTTTAATCTTTCTCTACCCATCTTTTGATGTGTAGAAAAGTTGTTCTTGGACAAGGTTAGTACCTTTGGTACTTTCCTTGTCTCTTGACTTACTCTCCTCTTTAAACTTCTCTTACAATTCATTTTAATCACCCAATTATTTCTATAAACCTTAACCCCATTACGCTATAATGAAGTAAAAAAGAATCTCTATGAAATTTTTACTCTTCGTTCTCTTACCCTGTTTTGTTTTTGCTAAAGTACATTATGCTAAAGTGGAACCTTATGAATCTGTGATTTTAAAGTCTGCAGTAAGTGCTCTGGTAACGGATGTCAATCTTGAAGCGGAGGGAAGTGTAGTGGATCAAAAACGTGTGATCTATTTGGATGACCGTTTAGATAAAATTAACTTGAAAACATCAAATGAAAAGTTGCATACACTTCATGAAACTTTAAAACGGCAAGAGTCTGCTTTTCAACGTATGAATAAGTTGAAAACAGCATCTAAAAGCCAAAAAGACAATGCTTATTACAGTTTTTCTTCTACAAAAACCCAGTATTTAGATATGCAGTATAAGATTGCTCAGCTTGAAGACAGTATTGAAAAAAAATCCATTGTACTTAAGCAGATGTATCTGTATGAGATTATTGTACGTAAGGGAGATTATGTCGCTCCAGGATCTCCTTTAGCAAGGGTGGTAGATACAAATAGAGCTAAATTGGTACTCTTCCTGGATGCAGAAACATTAGATAATATAGAAAAAAAAACTGTCTATTTGGATGGAAAGAAAACGGACTATAAAGTCAATAAAGTTTGGAAAGTGGCAGATGAAAAGTTTATCTCTTCTTATAGGGCAGAGATATACATCGCTGCGCCTAAAGGCTCTTTTTCTAAACTGCTAAAAGTTGAAATAAAATAATTGATTTAATATGCTTTGCTATAATAGCTAGATACTTTAATACTAAAAGATGGAAAACACAATGACTTTAGAACAACAAGATAAACACTATGTACTTCAAACATATGCGCGTAACTATACAAACTTTGTAAAAGGTGTAGGCTCTACACTTTATGATGATAATGGGAAAGACTACATTGACTTTGCTTCAGGGATAGGGGTGAACTCAGTAGGGCATGGGAATCCTGTCTTAACTTCTGCTCTTTGTGAACAAGCCAATAAGATTATCCATATTTCAAACTTACAAGTGATAGAACCTCAGGCGAGATTGGCAGAGAAAATTGTAAAACTCTCAGGTTATGATATGGCTATCTTTTTTGCAAACTCTGGTGCAGAAGCCAATGAGGGTGCCATTAAAATTGCACGTAAGTATGGAGAGACACAGTTTGACAATAAACGGTATAAAGTCATTACTTTAGAGCACTCTTTTCACGGGCGTACCATTACTACGGTCAAAGCCACAGGACAAGAGAGTTTTCATACCCCACACTTTTCACCGTATCCAGATGGTTTTTCTTATGAAAAATGTATAGCAGATGTGTATGCTGCCATAGATGATGAAACAGTTGCAGTACTTATTGAATTGGTGCAAGGAGAGGGTGGTGTACAGCCTTTTGAGAAAGAGGAGATACAAAAACTTGCCAAACATTTAAAAGCTGAAGGTATATTACTCATTGTTGATGAAGTACAAACAGGCGTATATAGAACAGGTGAGTTTTTAGCGTCAAACTTATATGAGATTGAACCTGACATCATTACTTTGGCGAAAGGTTTAGGGGGTGGGGTACCCATAGGTGCTGTGATGACTAAACACAAAGAGATTCTTAGCAAGGGTGACCATGGAAGTACTTTTGGTGGAAACTACTTATCGTGTGCAGCTGGAAATGCAGTGCTTGATGTACTCAAACCTTTGTATGATGCAGGAATTATTGATGAGACATTGCTTTATTTTTCGGAGAAATTGAAAGAGATAGTGAGCAAACATCAAAACCTTTTTGAAAAAGAGGTAGGTTTAGGACTTATGAGAGGACTGCGTGCTAAAAGTGCAGAAATCCAAGGGGCTATTATAGGCAAATCTATGGATGAGGGTTTGGTTATTTTAAAAGCAGGACGAAATACAGTACGTTTTTTACCAAGTATTACCATCTCTAAAAAAGAAATAGATGAAGGGTTTAAGCGTTTTGAAAAAGTTATTTCTTCTTTGTAGTTTTCTTTTTTTTAGCGCTGCGCATGCGGATGAATTAGGTTCTATACTTTCAGATAATAAGTCTTTACTTTTTGAGTATGATTTTGAAAGTAATGACTTGGAGAGTGATAAACTTTCAAAGTCTTGGGTGAACCCTATACAGCTACAGTACCGCAAAAATTACACCACGCAGTTTATAGGTGAAAAGATAGGTCTTGGGACGTACTCTGTCATTATAGACCAGCCTATTTTTAGGTCTGGAGGGATTTACTATGCGATCCTTTACTCAGATGCCTTACGCAATGCCAATGCAGCGGATTTGACGCTACAAAGACGTAAACTTATCGGTGATGCTGTTTCAATACTGTTTAATTTGAAAAAAAATAAACTTGAACAAAATAAGATGTCTCTTTTGATTAAAAATGACAAAATTGACATACTACAAAAACGTGACTCCTATGAAGCAGGGTTACTGGACAGTAGTTTTTTAGACCAAGCCATTTTGCAACAGAGCAAAGATGAAGCTGCTCTTTTAGATTTGAAACTTAACCTTTTAGAGTTGAAACAGCGTTTCGCACTCATCTCCGATAAAAATCCAGAAGTCTTGAAGTTGCCGAAATTAAAACTCATGAACCGTGAAAACTACACACGAGAAAACCTTGACTTGAAAACTGACAGATACCGTGCAGAAGTTTCAGACTACAATGAAAAAGTTACTTGGGCAAAGTATTTGCCTACGGTTTCAGTGCAAGGGCAGTACACCAATGGTGACCTTAACCCACTGTTTATTGGCCCAGGTTCTAGATTGGAAGAAGAGTATTACAATTATGGTTTTGCTGTTTCAATGCCACTAGATATTAATGCTTTTACAGATGTCGAAGCCTCTAAAGTAGAAAAATTAAGAGCAGCGGTACAAGTGATAGACAGACAAGAGAAAGTGTTAGAAGAGTATCAATGGATTGTGAACAGTTTAGATGTTTTAGATAGAAAAATCCTTTTGGCTAAAAAGGATGAACGTATTTATCAAAGTCTTTTTCGTGTGACTAAAAACTTGGCAGATGCAGGAGAAAAAACTTCTTTAGACACAGCTATCATGCACAATTCACTGAACATTCGAAAACTAGATCAACAAATTTATAGCATAGACAAACAAGTGCAGCTACTCAAACTCTACGTTAGGGTGGAAAATGTACTTTAGCGACTACATGAATGAATGGCTCTATGGTGAAGAGGGGTATTACAAACACTTTAAAGCCATTGGTAAAGGGGGAGATTTTTATACCGCAGTGAGTACCTCTTCCTTTTTTGGTGCAAGTATTGCAAACCATCTTCATGGTTTACTGCAATCTGGAAAAGCAGACAAAAATGGATGGCTTATAGAGATTGGTGCGCACCAAGGCTACCTACTTTGTGACATGATACAGTGGTTGTACACTTGTGACCCAAGCTTAGTAAAAACACTTAAATTTGGGATTGTGGAGCGTCAGCCTGAAGTGCAAAAAGCACAACTGGCTTACATCAAAGAGCGTTTTGGAGATGACATTCAAATTACACACTTTGATGATATTTCTGAGGTGGAAGTAGAGTATGCTTATGTGGTTGCCAATGAAATCTTTGATGCTTTTCCTTGTGAACTTTTAAAAGATGAAAAAGTTGCGCTAGTCAAAGAGCATAAAATAGTCTGGGAAGATGCCCCTAACGAGATGTTAGACTGGGCTAAAACACAGCACTTAAAACAAGGTGAAGTGGCTGTGGGGTATGAAGAGTTTGCAAAAGAGATGGCAAAAGGCATACAACACTGTGACTTTGTGACTTTTGACTATGGTGAAAAGTATGTGCGTAATGACTTCTCCATACGTGTTTACAGAAAACATGAAACTTTCCCTCTTTTTGATGAAGAGTTAGTGTTGGCTGAGAGCTTTAAAAAAGATGACATTACTTATGATGTGAATTTTACCCATGTGAGTGAAGCATTTGTGGAAGCAGGGTTTAAAGAAGAGGCCTATGAGACACAGGCACGTGCACTCATACGTTTTGGGCTTATTGACATTTTGGAGCAGTTTTCAAAACAGACAAGCAAAGCACGTTATGCTTCTGAAGCAGACAAAATCAAAACCCTTATTGCACCTACGATGATGGGAGATAGGTTTAAAATGGTTCATTTTAAGAAGTAAAACGAGATTTCACTTCTTCTTTTATTTTCTTTATTACTTTTGCATGGCTTTCATCATGCCACAACGTTTGATAGAAGC
This sequence comes from Sulfurovum sp., assembly GCA_013139765.1. Taxonomy (GTDB): domain Bacteria; phylum Campylobacterota; class Campylobacteria; order Campylobacterales; family Sulfurovaceae; genus Sulfurovum. The sequence continues at coordinate 10,713 of WTAE01000173.1, read as the reverse complement.
TTCTTCATTTCCAAACATTTCTGAATACTTATCAAACTTCTCTTGACCTATCATAGCAATACAAGCTTCTTTTGTCATAGTTTCTGTGGCAGTGACCGAAGAGGTTGGTGTTTCTTCTTTTACAATAGGATCCTTTTTGGCGGCAGAACCATCTTCAGGGTACATGTAGTGTTCTTGGTAATTACTGTCTTCCACTTCTTTGTCTACATGTGTGCTTGGAGGTGCAGGAGGCATGGCTACAGCTTGTCTTTGGGTAGTAACTGGTTTAGGTGTGCTCTGTGGGGCTGCTTGTTTTTCTACACTAGGTGCAAAGGGTGAGCCACAGCTGACAAGCAGTACTGCTGCAAATGTTGTAACGAGTAAAGTTTTCATAGGTCTATCTCCTGAATTATTTTATAATGGCTGCAATGGCTATGGCAAAACCACCATCATGGCTAATGGAAAGAGAACTCTCTTTAATGGCATGGATTTCTTGGGCTTTTTCAGAGAGTACAAAGTGCGGTGCACCCCGTGAGTCTTTGTTGATGTGTATATCGTGAAAAGCCAACTCTGCCCCAATACCACAGCCTAAAGCTTTTGCTATGGCTTCTTTTGCTGCCCATAGTCCAGCGATGCTTTCTATTTTCTTTGTACGTGTAATTTCTTCTTCATTTAAAAAACGTTGTTTAAACGTATCTGGATACTTTTCAAGAAGTTTTTCTATACGTTTAATTTGTATAATATCTGTGCCTAATTTCATAGTTTATTATAGCCAAATGTCTTGATGTTATCCAGTTACAGATGCTTTATTCCTGCATGGCTCCGCTACGCTACGACCATTCCGGTTTCGAAACTAAAAATGACAAGCAGTTGTCATTTTCTTTACGTTTCTCACATCCACTCCACAACTTTAGCCACTTCATCAGCAACAAAACATTTGATATTTGTTTTCTCTTGAGGAGTGTTAGGAATGACAGCTTTTTTAAAACCTTGGGTTTCTATCTCTTTGAGTCTTTGTGTCAGTCCTGAGACTTCACGTATTTCACCCGTAAGAGAGACTTCACCTAAAAAGATGCTATCTGAAGAGAGTTCACGGTTTCTGTAGGAACTTAATATGGCAGCAATAATGGCTAAATCAGCAGAAGGGTCATTCACTTTAATCCCACCAGAGATGTTAATAAAAACATCGTATGTTCCTAAAGGTAAGTCTAGTTTTTTCTCTAACAGAGCCAGTAACATACCTAAACGGTTATTGTCAAAACCTGTGGAAGAACGTTTGGCATGACCATAAGACTCTGAAACAAGGGCTTGTACTTCTATGATAATAGGCCGTGAACCTTCCATAATGACTGTGAGTGCAGAACCTGACTGTAGTTTGTCTTTGTCAAAAAACTTTCCTGCCATGGACTTGGCATCGTTAAGTCCCTCTTTATTCATTTCAAAAATACCCACTTCATTGGTAGCACCAAAACGGTTTTTAAACCCACGAAGCAGTCTGAGTTCAGAGTTGGTGTCTCCTTCAAAATATAAGACAGTATCTACCATGTGTTCAAGTACTCTAGGGCCTGCGATAGAGCCATCTTTGGTAATGTGTCCAATGATGAATATAGGGATGTGCAGAGACTTGGCAATACGCATCAACTCAAAGGTAATGGTTCGCACTTGGGTAACAGATCCTGGTGCTGATGGGGTGTCATCTGAGTAGAGGGTTTGAATGGAGTCAATAACAATGAGTTCATAGCTTTGATTGTTTATCTCTCCAATAACCGCGTTGAGGCTGATTTCTGGCAGTAAGTATAGGTTGTCATGGTTGGCATCTAAACGGTTGGCACGTAGTTTGATTTGCCCTGCAGACTCTTCTCCTGAGACATAGAGTACTTTTTTTTTCTCTCTTGCAAGATTTCCTGCAATTTTGAGTAGTAAAGTAGATTTCCCAACCCCAGGACTACCCCCAATAAGTGTAAGTGAACCAGGCACAATACCTCCTCCAAGTACAAGGTCTAGTTCAATACTTCCTGAAGTAAAACGGGTGATGTTATCTTCTTCTATTTGGGTAATGGGTTTGGCTTTGCTAATAGCGGTCGATGAGGAAGAAGAGCTTGACATCTCTTTTAAAAATTTGATTTGATCGGTAGAAAGTTCCACCATACTTTCCCACTCATTACATGAAGTACATTTTCCCATCCAACGTGGAGATTGAAACCCACATGATTGACACTCAAATATTGTTTTTTTCTTTGCCATAATTTAACTCCTGTTTTAACTGTTTGTATTGTAAGCTAAATTTCTCGATGACATGCATAATATGTCAAATTGACATATTTTTATGTTTTGACACAGTTTTTAATTTACTTCTTTTGGTTATACTTCGACTAATAAGGAGTTTTTGTGACATTTAATGCAATTAAACAAGCCATTTATGGCTTGTACTTGACCAACAGTTTTGGTTTACGTTTACGTAAAGTAAAAGATCCAATGGAGATTAAACGCTTACGTTTAGGCTATTCAGAAGCACAATTAAAGACGTTAAACATAACAGTGAACATAGAAAATGAAGAGAAACTACCTAAAGAGGGTAAGTTTTTAGTGCTCATTAACCATAGAAGTATTATTGACCCACCCCTTACAGAAGTGGCATTAAAAAAGACAAATATTTTTGGTCCGTGGATTTCAAAAAAAGAGCTTTATAACTCTTTTTTCTTTGGCCTTTTTGTTCGTAATGGAGGGTCGATACTTTTAGACAGAGAAAAAAGTGAAATGTCAGGTTTTTTTGCTGACATTAAAGCGGCAGTCAAACGTGAAGAGTCAATTTTCATCTTCCCTGAGGGGACACGAAATAAAACAGGGAAAGAGTTAAGTTCATTTAAAGAAGGTGCGAGGATTATTGCACTGAAAAACCGTTTACCGATTTTACCGTTGTATATTAAAACCAATGCCAATGATGTATTGGGTAAAGCTTTAGCAGATAAAAATCTTAAACAAGAAGTGACGATAGTTGTGGGTGACTTGATAGACTATAAAGACAAAACTAACTTAGAATTAAACTACCGTAGAGCTTTCGACTTAGCAGAAGAAGAGTAGTGAAATTAAGTGACGATTTTAGATGAAGATCTCATCTAAAATCGTGTTAATATAAGCATTGGCCTTAAAGGTGATAAGGTCTTCAGGTTGCTCGCCTGTACCAATGTAGAAAATAGGCATTTGTAACTCATCTGCAATACTCAATACAGAACCCCCTTTGGCAGTTCCGTCAAGTTTCGTAATAATAATCCCATCAATACCGATCATTTCATTGAAAGCTTTCGCTTGATTGATAGAAGATGAACCTTGGGTTCCATCCAACACAAGCATTTTTCTGTGTGGTGCACCCTCTTTGGCTTTCCCTGCGATACGGATCATTTTTTTAAGCTCTTCAGAGAGGTTGGTTTGGGTGTGTAGTCTTCCTGCGGTGTCTATGATGATGTGGTCATAGTTTTTTGCTACTGCTGACTCAATGGTATCATATACAACAGCGGAAGGATCATGCCCCTGTTGTGTGGCAATAATAGGGATGTTAAGTCTGTCTGCCCAACGTGAGAGTTGCTCAATGGCTGCGGCACGGAAAGTGTCTCCCGCACCCAAGATGACAGATTTTCCTTCTTGTTGGTAACGGTAAGCAAGTTTGGCGATGGTAGTGGTTTTTCCTGCACCATTCACCCCAATAATCATCTCTACAAAAGGTTTTGCATCTGAGTTTTTGAAGTCTGCTTTGTATTGAAACACAGAGATGAGGGAGTTGAATGCTTGAATACGGTTGATTTTTTCAGGTAAACCTTCTAAAAGTCTCTCCACCAAGTCATAATGCACATCTGACTCAAGTAAAATTTCTTCAAACTCCTCTTTGGGAATCTCTTTACGTTTTGTAGGTGCCACTTCTTTGATGGCTTTATTGGTTTTACCTAAAACTTTTTTAAATAGATTGAACATTTCTTCCCTTTTTTATTGTTATATTCTTTGCTGTTATATTTTTCTGCGTATATTTTTCTGTTTTATTCTAATGTTTGAATGGCTTGTCGTATATCGTACTCTAACATTTCTACAGGCACAGCACCTTCATAATGTGTAAAATACTTCCCATGTACATACAAAACAGTTAGCGGAATGTCGAAGTTCTCCGGTAAATCTAATGTTCTCGTAAGTAAAGAGGCAAAATCATCGTTATCGGGGCTATTGGAAACAAAGTAGCGCATTTCATGTTTGTCTAAAAATGTTTGATAAGGCTCTGGCTTCATCGCATCATGAATAAAGACAGAAGCAATAAAAATTTTGTCATTGTACTTTTGTTCTAGTTCGTTGAAGTATGGAATATTAGCAAGACAAGGAGGACACCAGCTCGCAAAAAATGTGACAAGGGTGATAGGCCGTGTCTCTTCTTTAATTTCTATACTTTTTTGGAATACTTTGACAGTGTAGCTATGGTTGTTGTCATCGCTGAGTGAGAAGGTGTCTGTACCTGAAGGTGAGAGACAAACATTTTGCTTCTGCGCTTCCTTTTGATTTTTACTGGCTTCAAATACAGTAGAATTGGCATCTCCAGAAGTAGAAGCGTTACGTTCCACGGTACAATTCTCAATGAGAATGTTTTTTTCAGTTTCTTTTTCTTCACAGCCATTTAGACCTAAAAATAACAAAACAAGAGCTAGGAGATGAAATTTATGCACGCTGTACCTTTTAGATGTTGTATAATAGAAGTGATGGAATAGCTAAGTTATTCACTTGTTCTAATAGAACGCGATTATATCGAAACAGGATTAATATGACAAAAGAGATAACAAAAGAAGCGTTTAGAAAAGCATCTATAGCTTCTTTAAAAAAGGCTTCAAAACAAGGTGCTTACCTTAAAGACAAGTTTGTTTTAGAGAGGTTATACGAAGAGATTGTACAAGCCAATGCACAAAGTATCATGCTCTATATTCCTCTTGGTATGGAAGTAAACCTTTTTCCACTTATTTTAAAACTACGTAAAGAAAAAAGAAAACTCTATGTACCATTTATGGAAGGTGCAAGTTTTAGGTTGGTAAGATATAGGCTACCACTGCAAGTAAAACGCTTTGGTATAAAAGAACCAAAAGATTCAAAACAAGTTAGAAATAAACAAATAGATATGGCCATTGTTCCTATTGTAGGTGTAGACTTGACACATAGACGTGTGGGGTTTGGCAAGGGAATGTATGACCGATTTTTCGAAAAGAACCATAAAAATATAAAAGAAGTCGTTTTTGTAGCGCGTAAACTTTGTTATACACATACACTCGTTACAAACCATTATGATGTAAAAGCAGATAAGATTATAGCGCCTAGATAAACGTCCAAAAAAAGGACCCGTTATGTTAGGAACCATAGGCGTATCAAGCCTTGCTGGCCTAGTTTTAGGTGTAGCACTTACCTATGTTTGGCTCAAAAGAAGTGCCAAAAATAGCTTTGTACACTTAGAACTTGAAGCCAAAGCAAAAGCCAAAGTGATGGCACAAGAAGCAGAACATTTACTTAAATCAGCCGAAGTAAAAGTGAAAGAAAAAGCTTTAGAACAAGAATCAGATTTTCAAGAACGTGTACACAAAGTTGATGAACGTAACCGTACACTCATTTTGCAAAACAAAGAGCTTGAAGAGAGTCAAGAGAACCTTACGCGTTTAGAAACAAAACTTTTAAGTGAAGAAAAAAAGTTAGCGTCTTTAGAACAACAAAAGCAAGAAGAGATTGCTAATTCTATTGATGTGATGCAAAATGTGTCTGCGTATACCAAAGAAGAAGCTAAAGCTTACATTTTGGAAAAAGTTGAAACACAAAGTCGTGCAGATGTGGCGGCCATTGTACGTAAGTATGAGCAAGAAGCCAAAGTGGAAGGGGAGAAAAAAGCCAATTACATTTTGGCCCAAGCCACCACACGTTACGCAGGAGACTTCGCAGGAGAGAGGTTAATTAATCTAATTAACCTTCCTAGTGATGAACATAAAGGGCGCATTATTGGTAAAGAGGGGCGAAACATTAAAAGCCTTGAAATGCTTTTGGGTGTAGATATTGTGGTTGATGAAACTCCAGGGGTGATTTTGGTCTCCTCTTTTAACCTATATAGAAGGGCTATTGCCACGAGAGTTATAGAAATTCTCATTGAAGATGGGCGTATTCACCCTGGACGTATTGAAGAGGTACATGAAAAAGTACTGGCTGACTTTGAGCAAAAAACCTACGAAGAGGGTGAAAATATTCTCATAGACTTAGGGCTTTTTCCTATGGCAGAAGAGTTGGTACGTCTCATTGGACGTATGAAGTACAGAGCTTCTTATGGGCAAAATGCTTTGGCACATACCTTAGAAGTAGCCAGACTTGCTCGTGTCATGGCAGCTGAGATGGGTGGAGATGAAAAGTTGGCACTGCGTGCTGGGCTTTTACATGACATAGGTAAAGCTTTGACCCAAGACTTGGGTGGTTCACACGTAGACATTGGTGCAGACCTTTGTCGTAAACATGGGGAACACCCTACGGTGATAAATGCTATTTATGCACACCATGGGCATGAAGAACCTGATTCTGTTGAGTCTGCAGCAGTGTGTGCAGCAGATGCACTTTCCGCAGCAAGACCAGGGGCAAGACGTGAAGTCATGGAGAGTTTTACCAAACGTGTCAAAGAGGTGGAAGACATTGCCACGTCAAAACCTTATGTCACTGGGGCCTATGCCATTAATGCAGGCCGTGAAATACGTGTCTTTGTCAATGCACAAAAAATGTCAGACAATGAAGCGGTACTTCTGAGTAAAGAGATAGCTAAAGAGATACAAACGAAGGTGCAGTACCCTGGTGAGATAAAGGTGAATGTTATACGTGAGCTTAGAGCAACATCTTACGCAAAATAAATGAAAAAATAGTTATAATCTTGGACGATTAAATAAAAGGAAAAAGAAATGATGAAAAAATTAGTGATGGCAGTACTTTTTGCAAGTATGAGTATGTTTGCACAAGCAGCAGACAAAGCACCTGTAGTTGTGTTAGAGACAAGTGTAGGTAAAATAGAGTTAAAACTTTACCCTAAAGTGGCACCACTTGCAGTAGAAAACTTCACAACACATGTGAAAAATGGGTATTACAACGGTTTGATTTTTCACAGAATCATTAAAGACTTTATGATCCAAGGTGGTGACCCCAAAGGTACAGGAACAGGTGGACACTCCATTTGGAACAAGCCATTTAAAGATGAATTTGCAAACAATGTTGTGTTCGATAGACCGTATCTTTTGGCGATGGCAAATGCTGGTCCAAAAACAAATGGAAGCCAATTTTTCATTACTTTGGTACCTACACCACACTTAAATGGTAAACATACGATCTTTGGTGAAGTGATTAAAGGTAAAGATGTGGTAAGAAAGTTAGAGAAAGTTTCTGTAGGTGCAGGGTCTAAACCTATGTATGACCAAAAAATTAAAAGAGCGTATATTAAAAAATAAATGAATTTAGAACAATTAAGAGAAGAACGAAAAAAATGGCTGACTTGGAAGAACATTGTGCCTTACCAAGAGGCCATCAAAGCTTTACCTGAATTTGATGCCGTTGAGGTAAGTTTAGGTGATAAAGTGTCTGTGCAGATAGAGAACCTTTCTACTGAACTTGAAACACAAATCAAAGAAACAGCACAACTCATGAAGCCTTGGCGTAAAGGCCCTTTCCAGATAAATGATTTGTTTATAGACTCAGAGTGGCAAAGCCAAATCAAATACAACCTTTTAGCCCCACATTTTGACTTAAAAGATAAAATTGTAGGAGACATCGGTTGTAACAATGGGTATTACCTTTTTCGTATGCTTGAAGACAAACCTAAAAAACTCATAGGTTTTGACCCCTCTGCCATTTATTATTCGCAATTCCAATTTATGAACCACTTTATAAAGTCTGACATTGTGTATGAACTTTTAGGTGTAGAGCATGTAGAGTTTTATGAACACAAGTTTGACACACTCTTCTGCTTAGGGGTACTCTACCATCGCTCAGACCCTGTAGCTATGTTAAAGTCACTTTTTAAAGGGCTTAACAAAGGTGGAGAACTCATTTTAGATACTTTTATGATAGATGGTGAGGGTGAAATGTGCCTCACACCTAAAGATCGTTACTCTAAAATACCGAACATTTATTTTGTACCCACAGTAAATGCACTGAAGAACTGGTGTACTAGGGCAGGGTTTGAAAGCGTAGAAGTGCTTGAAACCATGGTTACAGAGCACAATGAACAGAGAAAAACAGAGTGGATAGACACCCAAAGTCTTGAAGACTTTTTGGACCCTGAGGATGAAAGTAAAACAGTTGAAGGGTATCCTGCACCTAAAAGAGTATATATTAAAGCATATAAATCACTGTAAAACGTCTACTTTTATTTTTAAATAAGCTTGTTTTCGCTATAAATACAGTAATAAATGCAAAAAGCAGAAAAACTTTAAGTTTTTGTTTACTTTTTGAGAAATGGAACAAAATGAGAATATTAACCGTAGGGTTCAATGACGAATACGTCAAAGAGTTAGAAACAGAGTTAGAAAATTATTTTATTTGTATTGTTGACAATGCAAAAGATATGTATGATGCTACCAATTTTACAGATTTTAGACACTATGAATTGGTCATCATTGTAGACGAAGGTGTGAAGTTTTCACTAGAGCGTTATGTCAATGAAGTCAAAAAGAAAAAAAGTGAAACAAAAATCATCATCTTAACGTCAAACATCGAAGCACAGTCTTCGTTCTTTGACCTAGGTGTAGATGATGTTGTGTATAATCACTGTGAACACCCAGACCTTATTGCTGCGCGTGTACTTTCAAACATGAGACACCTTTTTGGTACGCAAGTAAACATTGAAAAACTTGTAATTGACATTGCCAATAAAAAGATAGAATATGATGAAAAGATTGTTTCTCTTAATGGAAAAACATTTGACATCTTGGCTTACCTTGCTTTACGTAAACAAAGAGTGTTTTCAAAAGATGAAATCATCAATGCACTTTGGGAAGAACCTGAGTATGTTTCTGACAACACAGTTGAAGTTGCCATTAACCAAATTCGTAAACGTCTGAAAAGCATCCTTGGTTTCCAAGTGATCCACACTGTACGTAGACGTGGATATAAATTCTCATACTAAGTAAATATATACTTTAAATAGATGATTAACCATGACGAAGCACAGATTCATAAACTAGCATTACATGTTAAAGGTATTGTAAAAGATGTCTTTAACCATAGTGAGTCTGAAAAAGCAGTCGTGGTGTATGACAAAAACTCTACCCTTTCAAAAATGCTGTATGCCGCTTATAAAGAAGCACTCCCTGAAGCTACTTTTATTCATTTTGATGAAACGGAAGCTTCAGTCATCCTTGAAACACTCTCCTCTTTACAAGCCTCAGATTTTGTGGCACTCATACAGTCTAGCAACTTCCGCTTAGATGCCTTTAGAATCCGTGTAGAGCTGTTTAAACGTAAAATAAAGGTCATAGAGCATCCTCACTTAAATCGTATGGCAGAAGAAGAGATTGCCTGCTATATTGAGAGCCTAAATTATGATGTAAACTATTATAGAGGTGTCGGACCTGCGTTAAAGGTTAAAATTGATGCTGCAAGTGTTGCTGTTGTGAAGAGTGGTGATGAGTCACTCTATTATGAGTCAGGGTTCGAGTCTGCAAAGTTAAACATTGGTGACTACAGTGAAATGCCAAACACAGGGGGACAGTTTCCCATTGGAGAAGTTTTTACAGAAGCTAAAGAGTTAGAGTCCGTCAATGGACGTATCAATATTTTCATTTTTTCAGACACAACCTATCAGATAAACAAACCTACAAATCCTATTACCTTAATTATCGAAAAAGGTATTGTGGTAGACACTGAGAATTCTACACCTGAGTTTGATGAAGTTTTGACACTCATACGCGAAGGCGAAGAGAAAGTATGGGTACGAGAACTTGGTTTTGGACTCAACCGTGCTTTTACAAAAACTGACACAGTCAGTGATACAGGTACTTACGAACGTATGTGTGGTGTGCATCTCTCTTTAGGACGGAAACATGGCATGTATGGCAAACCTGGGTTTAAACGTGGAGACGGAAAGTTCCACATTGATGTTTTTGTCGATACTAAAAGGGTGACCCTTGACAATGAAATCATTTTTAAAGATGAAGCTTGGATTGTTTAATCGTAAATTAGACAGTAAATTTTGCTATAATTCTTCAAACGATACTCAAGGTTATATTATGAAAAAACTTTTACTTTCTATTTTGGCTGGGCTTGCAGTACTTGCAGCGGGATTCACTTATGTTCTTTACACAGAAGGGTTTTTCGATAAACATGAAGCAGCACCTACGTCTGACTTAGAACCATTTATGAAATGTGAATCTGGAAAATGTGCTACTGGGAAATGTGGAAGTGACAATTAAATGGCTGTAAATACACATTTAGAAATTGATAATTCTCTCTGTGGAAAAGTTACACGTTCCGAAGAGGGCTATGCTGAAGTCTTACTTCACACCACAACGCAGATGAAAGCAGATGCACAAGGTTTAGTTCACGGTGGCTTTGTATTTGGCGCAGCAGATTATGCTGCTATGACTGCAGTCAATGATCCTTATGTGGTACTTGGTTCTTCTAGCTCTACGTTTTTAGCTCCCGTGAAAGTAGGAGATACTGTTTGCTGTAAGGCTACAATTGTGAGTGAAAAAGGGAAGAAGA
>WTAE01000117.1 GCA_013139765.1 Sulfurovum sp. | reverse complement strand
CTTGTCCTGCGCCACGGCTTAGTGCTTCAAGGCCAATGGATCCTGAACCAGAGAATACTTCTACAAAGTTCTTGTCCATAATGTCAAACTGCAAGGTGTTAAAAAGTGATTCTTTTAAAATGCCTTTTGAAGAGCGAGTGGTAAAAATGTCTGGTATTTCTACCTTTTTACCTTTATATTCTCCACCAGTGATGGTGGTTGTAAATATTTTGATTTTTTCTTTTTTGGTTTTTTCTGGGGTATTATTATGTTTCATGACTAAGATTTTAGCTTAAAGTCAATTAAACCTTGAATATTCGTGTCACAAATGTATGGCATCGCAACTTTCACTTTCTCTTCCGACCAGTCCCACCATTTGAGTTTTAAGAGGTCTTGAATCTCTGCTTCTTCAAAACGGTACTTGATGACTTCTGCAGGATTCCCACCTACAACAGCGTAAGGAGGGACATCTTTTACAACCACAGAGCGCGCGGCAATGATGGCACCTGAGCCTATGGTTACCCCTGCGAGTATCATGGCTTCAGAGCCTATCCATACATCATCACCAATGAGGGTATCTCCGGCTTTTTCGTACGCATTTTTAGCTTCTTTAAAAATGTTGGCTTGAAAGTAAAAAGGAAAAGAGCTCACCCAGTCAGAACGGTGGCCTTGATTGCCAGCCATCATAAACACAGCCCCTGAACCAATAGAACAGTACTTTCCAATGATGAGTTTATCTACTTTTTTGGATTTTTTGTCCAAATAACGTACACAACCTTCAAAAGAGTGTTGATGGTGAAAACCAGAGTAGTAGCTAAAAGCACCTACTTGAATGTTTGGGTGTTTTACAGTTTCACAGAGCAGCTGGGAGCTGAACTCATTGGCAAAATAATTCTCCAAACTAAAAGGTCACAATGGTTTTAAGTGTGTTGATAAGTTTAGAGCCTTCACGGATATCACGACGTTCTTTACCCGGTTCAGTGGAAGTAATGATGGTGCGTCCTGTAATGAGTTTTGTACGGTTTTTCTTACGTATACCCCAGTAGGTATGCATAATGACTGGTTCACCTTTATACTGTCCTAGGTAAAGGACAATGTGACCTGGAACATGTAGTAGTGAAGCAAAAGGTTCTGCATGTTTGATGATTTTCTTTTTCTTTTTGGCTTTTGATAGTCCACGTATATTTGTGTTTTTGCCATCTTTGGCTTGTTTTGACGAGTTACGACGCAAGAAAATACCAAACGGTCCTAAAAAGTCTCTGGTGGTTGCTGAACAATCACGACAGCCATAAGAGCCACCCCAACCGTAAGGTTCTCCGTAAAACTCTTTGGCAACCATAGCAACGTTTTTAGGTGTAAAAGGCAGGGGTTTTTTTGCCAGAGCATTTTGCTTGGTCACAATGACTTTTTCAAACTCTGCATATCCCTTTTTGTTTTTTGAAGCCACAAGGTACGAAATGCCATCTTTTGATCGAGGGAAGAGGGCACCTAACTTCACCAGTGAGATGCTTTTCTTTCCAGAATAAAGGCGCATGTTGTCTTTGATGAGCATGGAGTAGTTACCATTTTTGAACTTCTTTATGAAGTCATTATTGACCAAAGCTAAATCTTTCACTTTGATCCAGCCAAAAGAGTAAGAAGCTTGTACAAATGCCCAGTGACCATCTCTTGAATAATGGGAAATCATCAAAGGCACATTGATGTGCAAGGCTGAGTTTTGGTTGTAGTCAAAGGGAAAACCTTCCCCAGTTTTTTTAGGGTCTCTGTAAAAGTCTGAAATGGTTGGTAACGCTTTGACGTCAGTACGGCGAATTGTGATTGCTTTATATTTTTTAGTATTAATTCTTTTATAGTCAGCATTTTTAATCCACTGATTATACTTAGCTGACGTTATACGGGAACCTTTTGCTCTATAAATCGGTTTTCTTTTTATGAAACGTATTTCCCAACCGTAGTCTTGTTTAGGGATATCCATCTTAGAAATAGACCATGGTTTAAAGTACTTTTTATTGTATTCTTTGTCTAATCGTGATTGTTTCTTTTTTGAAAATGGTTTGACTTGAGTAGCATAATATGCAGGGTTCTGAGGGATGTTTTTCATGTCTGCCACTTTACCTTTTGGCATACGGTCTATGATGCTTTTTGTGCGTTTACTTGATTGGAGGTAATACGCAGCATGCAGTGAGTTAAAGGAGAAAAGCACAAGGAGAACGAGGGCAGTTTTTTTATACATGTTTGATTCTTTCTAAATAGTGTAAAGAATCATAAGCTATTTAGGTTAACCGTTGGTATATCTTAGGTCTATTTAGAGTATTTCTTTTTCTTTTCAGACATTTCGTCTCTGACTGAACGTATCCACAACCAATTGACAAAGAGGTAAATCAAAAAAGAGACGACAGTGGAGTAAAAGGCTGCACCCACATAAAGGGGTACAAATATATCTGCGATGTTGTCCGAGAACCACTCTAAAGTAAGGGCAACGTCTGGTAAGCCCTCTTTGCCTAAAATGAAGTTTCCGGTGAGGTATTCCATGTAATACATAGGTGGCATAGTAAAAGGGTTGGAGAGCCAGACCATAGCAATGGCAACGGCTACATTAAAACGAATAAAAGGTGTACAGGCAATGACAGCTAACATTTGCATAGGCATGGGTATAAAAGCCCAGAAAAGCCCAATGAGTATGCCCCTTGTAATCATTTTTCTGTTGACATTAAAGTAGGCTCTAGGAAGGTTATATTTGTCTAAAAAGGTGTCTACTTTACCTTTTCCTGAAGCTTTTTTTCTAAAATATTTACGTATCATTTATCCTTACAGCTATGGTCAATCTATGCCGTAAGTGTAATACTACCTCCCTTTAAATCCCCTTTTTCAGAGCTTTTATATCAATATTTGTGTAAAATACGCGTATTAAAATATAAGGTGACCTCTAAATAAATAGGTCTCCGATAAGGTACACATATGAGCGGATACATGATTTTTTCTGGTACATCAAACCCTGAACTCTCTGAAGAGATAGCAAAATATTTGGATCAACCACTCTCGAAAGCGACGATTAAACGTTTTTCAGATGGTGAGATTTCTGTGCAAGTTGCAGAGTCTGTACGTGGGAAAGATGTTTTTATCATCCAACCAACCTCTGCACCAGCAAACGATAACTTGATGGAACTGCTTATTATGACAGATGCACTTAAACGTTCATCGGCAAAGTCTATTACGGCTGTTGTGCCTTATTATGGCTATGCAAGACAAGACAGAAAAGCTGCACCTAGAGTACCTATCTCTGCTAAATTGGTTGCAGACCTTATGGAGAGAGCAGGTATTACGCGTATGGTAACTGTGGACTTACACGCTTCACAAATTCAAGGTTTCTTTGACATCCCTGTAGACAACCTTTATGGGGCTATTTTGTTTATGGATTACATCAAAGCTAAAAACTTTAAAAACCCAGTGATTGCTTCTCCAGATATTGGTGGTGTGGCACGTGCAAGATACTTTGCAAATAAATTAGGCCTCGACATGGTCATTGTTGATAAACGTCGTGAAAAAGCCAATGAATCAGAAGTGATGAACATTATTGGAAATGTAGAAGGTAAAGATGTCATTTTGATTGATGATATGGTCGACACAGCAGGTACAATGGTGAAAGCAGCCGCTGCACTTAAAAAACTTGGTGCCACTTCAGTCATGGCATGTTGTACACACCCTGTACTTTCAGGACCTGCGTATGAACGCATAGAAGAGGGCGAGTTAGATGAATTGGTTGTGGCTAACACCATCCCCATGACAAAGACATCATCAAAAATTAAAATGCTCTCAACAGCATCAATGCTTGCAGAAGTCATTAGAAGAGTGCATAACAACGAAAGTGTTAATTCACTTTTTGAGACGAATACATAGGCATCATGTCGACTCGGCATAACGCGTATAATTACATTAAATGGTTGATTAATCGACCTTACATTTTTTAATATTAAAATGTAAAAAGAAGGAAGCACCTTGGCAAATAAAGTACCACAGAAGAACATTCGTAACTTCTCCATCATCGCACACATTGACCACGGTAAGTCTACTTTGGCTGACCGTATTATCCAAGAGTGTGGGGCAGTGTCAGACAGACAAATGTCTTCACAAGTGATGGATACCATGGACATTGAAAAAGAGCGTGGTATTACGATTAAAGCGCAATCTGTACGTTTGGACTATGAAAAAGATGGTGAACATTACATTCTGAACCTTATTGACACACCAGGTCACGTTGACTTTTCTTATGAAGTAAGTCGTTCTTTGGCTTCAAGTGACGGTGCTTTACTCATTGTGGATGCTGCACAAGGTGTGGAAGCACAAACCATTGCCAATGTTTACATTGCCATTGAAAATGACTTAGAACTATTGCCTGTTGTGAACAAGATAGACCTTCCTGCTGCAGATCCTGACCGTGTGCTTGCGGAACTTGAAGAAGCCATTGGTATTGATGCCACAGAACATAACCTTGTGTCTGCAAAAACAGGTGTGGGTGTGGCAGAGTTGGTAGACAGCATTGTAGAGCGTATCCCTGCACCAGTTGGAGATGCAGATGCCCCACTTAAAGCACTTATTTACGACTCTTGGTTTGACAACTACATGGGAGCATTGGCATTGGTTCGTGTTTTTGATGGTTCTATCACTAAAGGTCAAATAGCAAAAGTTATGGGAACAAAAGATGACCATCAAGTTCTCTCTTTGATGTACCCAAATCCTGTGGCACCCATCAAAACAGATGAAATACGTACGGGAGAGATAGGCATTGTAGTCATGGGTCTTAAAACCGTTGATTCACTTAAAGTAGGGGATACCATTACAGATGCTAAAAACCCAACTGCGGAAGTCATACACGGTTTTGAACCTGCGAAACCTTTTGTTTTTGCAGGTATTTATACGATTGAGACAGATAGGTTTGAAGATTTACGTGATGCGTTGAATAAACTCAAACTGAATGATTCGTCATTGAGTTTTGAACCTGAGAGTTCTATGGCATTGGGTTCTGGTTTTAGAACTGGTTTCCTTGGTATGCTTCACATGGAAGTAGTAAAAGAGCGTTTAGAACGAGAATTTGATTTAGACCTCATAGCAACAGCGCCTACGGTTGTCTATAAAGTCACTCAAACAAATGGTGATGAGATAGAGATACAAAATCCTTCTGAACTTCCAGAACCACAAAAAATTGATAAAATTTATGAACCTTATGTTAAAGCAACAATTTTAACACCACAAGAGTATGTAGGAAACCTTATCAAATTACTCAATGACCGTCGTGGAATTCAAATAAAAATGGACTACCTAAACGAAACACGTGTACTTTTGGAGTATGACATTCCTATGAATGAAATTGTATTAGATTTCTACGATAAGTTGAAGTCTATTACCAAAGGGTATGCGAGTTTTGACTACGAACCCATAGGTTTTAGAGAAGGTAAACTGGTCAAGCTTGACATTAAAGTTGCTGGAGATATTGTGGATTCACTCTCTATTATTGTACCTGAAGACAGAGCAAGGTCTAAAGGTTTGGCATTTGTGGGCCAACTCAAAGAACTCATACCGAGACAACTCTTTGAAGTGGCAATACAGGCAAGTATTGGTAACAATGTCATCGCCCGTTCTACCGTGAAGTCAATGGGTAAAAATGTTACGGCTAAATGTTACGGTGGAGATATTACACGTAAACGTAAACTCTTAGAGAAGCAAAAAGCGGGTAAAAAACGTATGAAGTCCATCGGTTCTGTACAAGTACCACAAGAAGCCTTTATGGCTGTACTGAAGTTGGACGGCTAGTTTGATACTTATCCCTGTAGAGAACGATGAAAAGAGCATTTCTTCACGTTTTAGAAAAGCAGATATGTTTGTATTTATCGATGCTAAAACAGGCATCATGGTGCAAGAGAATCATTTTAAGACAGACAAGTCGACACTCTTTTTTGAAAACTTTAAAAAGTATGATGTACAAAATTTATTTATCAAAGAACTTGGTTATAAAACGTATCTAAAGTTAAAAGCGTTAGGTATTAATGTTTCACTTATTCCTCAAGAGACTCTACTCTATACACATATTGACCCTGATTCATTGATTGCTGTGAACGATGAAAATGCAAAAAAACTTTGTACACTTGGACACAAGAAGAAAGAAGACATCTAGTGGGTTGGGAAATACATTTACACCTTGTGGCTGCCATCGCATGGATTGGTGGGGCATTTTTTATGTTTGTATTGGGTGTGAGCCTGCGTCAAAAAGAGGACCAAGAAGCAGTCTACCCTCGTATTGGACCCATTTACGGTTATTTTGAAACGGGTGCTTTAATCATTTTACTCATGACTGGGTACATGATGATTAGCAACAATGGCCTCATCCAGATTCTCTTTTCAAACATTACCAATGAAGTGATGGACGCATTACGTATTAAATTACAAATTGTTGCTGTTATCTTTGTGCTTACTGTGATTCATATGACCATTTCCATGTTGACCTTACATAAAATTAAGACCCCTGTCCAGAAGTTTTTCTCTAAAGCTTCATCTATGGGGATTTTTTTACTGAACCTTGTGGTTCTTCATTACGCCATGGTCTTAAGAGATATACTTTAGTCAGTATATAAAACGATAGGAGGACTAATGTACAGTGAAATTACAAAAGAGAATTTAACCTTGATGGTCAATACTTTTTATGCCAAAATTATCAAAGATGACATTGTCTCTCCTTTTTTTATTGCTAAATTGGGTGAAGATATAAATAATGACCACTGGAAAGAACATTTAGGGGTTATTCGCGACTTTTGGACTTCTATTGCTATGGGTGACAGAGACTATAACGGGAATCCTTTTCTACCACACACGAAACTCGGTGATCTTAAGCGTGAAACTTTTATGCAGTGGTTAAAACTTTTTTCTGAGACTTTAGATGAAATCTTCATACCCGAAATTGCGAAGCTATTTAAAGAACGTGCTGGGATTATTGCTGGGAATTTTATGCGCAACTTAGGCATATAGCTTGCATTAGACTCTTCACCTTAGGAAGAGCAAGAGAGTCCAATATTTTTATACACTTCAGGCGTATCTCCATAAAAATGTTCAAACTCTGGCAATTCATCGTAAGGATGACTTGCAATGTAAAGTAAGTCTTCTACCATCGAGTAGTCTCCCCGTTCTGCCAAATCAATAGCCTTTTGCAACATGTAGTTTTTTAACACATACTTAGGGTTCACTTTTAACATGGCATCTTTGCGTTCATTTTGACTGCGTGTCTCTTTTGCTAAACGTATATCATATAGTTTTAACCACTCATCCACCACCACAGGTTCCATGGCGATGTCATACAAGTCTGTTCTGTCTCCATCGTAGTGACTGAGTGTTCTAAAGAAAAGTGTATGGTCCACATACGCTTCATGCAACATCACAACCAGTGATTCGATGAATTGTG
>WTAE01000213.1 GCA_013139765.1 Sulfurovum sp. | reverse complement strand
ATCTATTATTTGGCTCGACTCATTGACGGAGGGGAACCTGCAGAGTTTATTGCCAGACGATTAACCATATTGGCTTCAGAAGATATAGGAAATGCAAACCCCCCTGCCCTTAATCTAGCAAGCTCTACACTAAACATCGTAAAACACATTGGTTACCCAGAAGCAAGGATTTCACTTTCACAACTTGTGATTTACTTGGCCTCTTCACCTAAGTCCAATTCTGCTTACCTTGCCATCAACAAAGCACTCTCTGCCATTAAAGAAGGTCACATCCACCCTATCCCTTCACATATTAAAACCCATGCAAAAAACTATTTGTACCCTCATGACACTAACGGCTGGGTAAAACAATCTTATTTATCTGTGCCTGCACACTTTTATGAGACAAAACAAATAGGTTTTGAAAAGCAACTTTACACTTGGCATGAGAAAATAACCCAGAAATAATCCAAAGTAAAACCTCTCTCAATTTATTCACATTTCTATGCTATACTTTTTCAAATTTTACAAAGGTCAAACATGAAAGAACATCGAACCATTAAATTCCTCTTAGTAAGTGGTACAGTGCTTCTATTTACTGCGTGTGCAACAAATGAAGCCAACCCCAACTCTGGGGCGCAAACAGGCGCAGTACTTGGAGCACTTACCGGAGCAGCAGTAGGCTATAACTCGGGACACCACAGTGGAACCAACGCAGCCGTAGGTGCACTCATTGGTGGGGCAGCTGGTGCAGGTATTGGCCATGCCGTAGATAACAATGATAATACACAAACATCCGCACAAGCCAATGGCTGGCAATAAATAAAGGACAAAAATGAAATTACAAAAAAGTATATTGGTAGCCTCAGCAGCAGCGCTACTCTTGGCAGGATGTTACAAAGAACCAGGGTTGGTAGAAGATGGAAGTTATAACCGTACCGCCACAGGTGCAGTAGGTGGCGCAGTAGCAGGTTCAATGTTAGCCTATAACACAGGCAGCCGTGATGCAAAAAGTGCCATTATTGGTGGTCTTTTAGGTGCAGCACTGGGTGGTGCCATCGGGTACAGTATGGATGAACAAGCCAATGAAATGGCGCGTGCCTTAGGTACAGGGGTAAACAATGACCCACTCGCAGCCCTTGACCCAAACAAAACTATTATTGTGTCAAAACATTCAAACTACGTGAAAATTATGTTTAGGGATCGTATGATGTTTGCATCTAACTCAGCCACTTTACAATCAAGTGCCAGATCAAAAGTCAATAAAGTGAGCCAACTTTTAGCCAAGTATCCACAAACCGTGGTAGGTGTCGCAGGGTTTACAGACAACTCAGGGTCTTACGACTACAACCAAAAGCTTTCACAAAGACGTGCTAACTCTGTAGCAAGTCTCCTCTCTAGAAATGGAAGACCCAATACAAAAGGCTGCTCATACAGCAAAGCTTTGGTACCGAACAATTCAGCTAAAAACAAAGCCCTTAACAGACGCGTAGAAGTCTACCTCTACTCAGACAAAAATAAAATGTCTGATCCTTGTCGATAAAAGCCTAATTAACTATATCTACTTAATATCGCCAAGCTCACGCTTGGCCTCTTCAGCAGTCATGCCTCCAGAGAAAAACTTATCTTCAATATCTGTTAATTTATGAGTTAACTTATCTTGAAGTATCTTCCCTCTAATTCTATCTTTCACAAAACCTTGCATCTCAGAAAAGTTCGGAAAAATTTCTAAGAACTCTTCTTTTAGTGTCGATTTATTCCAAGCTTTAAACTGTGTTGTAGCATCTACACCTGTAACGTCTAAAATATCCTGTCCAATACTATCAACTGCATTATATTGTGCATATTTCATCTCTTCTGCATGCGCATTATTACTATACTTGTCGTCTTCTGCTTGTATATCACCCACATACCTGGTAATAAGGTACATAAAGCCTATCCCTATAGCTATATAAACCATAAAACTTTTATCCATAATAAATCCTTATTCTCTATATAGATAAAAGTATACAATAAATATTTATAAAGTATATTTTGATTTTTAAAAAGTTTGATTAAGTGCCTTAAATAAGGGCTTTGTGAGTGGTGCGGATGAGAGGACTCGAACTTATCATCCTAACTACTCTAATGGTTTATATAGATACCAACCCCCCTTAAATACGGACTTTACTGTTTCTCTTAATTCCTTTTAATGTATAATAATTCCATAGAGTAGTGTTACCCAAAGTGTTACCCACTCAAAAAGCATTAAAGGACGGTATACTAATGGCTATTAAACTAAGTGAGTTTAGAAAAAGTACCTATAACGCAGGTGGAAGAGTAATAGAAGTTCCTAATTTATACGAAACCATCAAAATAGACAAACTAAAAGGTCGTAAATATCTAGCTAGATTTAAGTATGAAGATAAGATTTATAACAAGGTTTTAGGGTACTCAAAAAAGAATGGAACTGTAGCACTAAGCCCCAAAGAAGCAGGAAAATTACTAGTAATATATAAGACAGATTTAGAAGCAGGATACAGTTCTTCAAGTAATATTACACTAAACAAACTCTTTGACTTTTACTTTGAAACTTTGGACACTTCCAAACAATGGACTAACAAGAAAAAGTATATCTATCAGCATTATGTTGGAACGTTCAGAAATGATGATAATACACCAAAGAAAATTACTAGAAAACCTACAGAAGAAGAACAAAAGAGGCAGAGGATATTTGATAAAAATAAAATAGGTAACAAGAGAATCGAGAAAATCCGAGAGATGGATATACAAAAGCTACTCAATAATATGAATGAACAGGGATTAAGTCCACGAACTCGAAAAAGTGTAATGGAAGTACTTAACCCTCTCTTTAAGTTTGCAGTTATCAATAAGTATTTAAGAGATAATCCCACCATGGGAATAACGGTAAAAGTTCCAAGTCAAAAGAAGATAGTTACCAATGCTACAGACCTATTTAAAAAGGTATATGCAGGTATTAACGCTTACTATCATGATAACCCATACTACAGGGCTTTATTTCTCTTTGGATTCACAGGGAGACGTAAAGGTGAGATACTCAATCTCAAATGGGAGAACATAGACTTTATTCATGACTACTATTGGATAGAAGACACCAAAACAGACGACCAACAAAAGTACCAACTACCGCCCTACCTTATAAAGCCACTACAAGCTATAAAAGATGATAGAAAAGGTTTAGTTTTCAAGAGTCCTATCACAGGTAAGAAAATCATAAATATTGACAGACAGATGCGACAGTTAAAGAAGTTCCTAGAACTTGATAATCTCTCTATGCACTACATGAGAAATATCTTAGTGTCTGCATTAGCAGAGCAAGGTATTGAAGCCATTACTCTTAGTGGTATATTAGGGCATAAAGACCCAAACACAATAAATAAGTACCTAAGCATTAACCATCATAAAGCAAGCCAAATAGGGCTAAATAAAGTTGATGATATTTTAGATGCAGAGATACTATAATGAATGATTTTAATAAATACGTTAATGATGCAGTTAAATCAATAAAGACCAATGGTATATGGTTAAATGATTTTGAGGAGAAAAATACAAAAAAAGATAATAATTCATCACATTATGCACCAAACAAATTAATATTATCAAATGACGATATAGCTGACTTTGTTAATTATTATGAACCTATTATAAATTTAGTACAAAAGGATAGACAAAGCGATGCTACAAAAGAATTATTATTAAGACTTAATGAGCTAAAAAAAGTGAACTCTATGCTTAAAGTACATTCACAACTAAATGAAGTTAAAAGAGAGGTGGATGCACATAGAAATATAAAAAGAATATTTAAGGCAATTGATACTATTTTAGACTCAATGCAAACACCAAAAACAACACAATCAATAGCACAAAGGACATTAATCATTTTGTTAAAACTCTTTAAGCGACAAGCTAAGAGACTTTATCATATACCAAATAGTTATAAAGAGGACAGCAACACTATCACATATAATATCTTCAACATTAAAAGTTATAGAAAATTATATGATGATAAAAACAAATCCAAACATTTAGTGCAAATGATAAAAGAATTTGGGAAAAGATATAATATACCAATTACTCAACATACAATTACTCCTATAAAAAACAATACTTCCTTACTTTCTTAACAAAAACTCAAATACATTTTTGTATTTGAGTGAATATCCAAGCACCCCCAAATCTTAGTACTCTACGATTAAGAAACATGAGGAATTTATAGCCCCTTAGATATGTTTCTAAAAGTCTATCCTTGACGGGATAGCACCTCGAGGTTATACCACCTATAAAGGTAACAAAATGGAAGCAGAAAGAGAAGCTAAAGAAACATTTTTAGCAAAAGAACAAAAAGAGTGGTTAACTCCAAACGATGTACACAATCAGTACTCCTTTAGTACAAGTACGTTAGCCAAGTGGCGAATGAATAAAATTAATCTTGTTTTCCATAAAATTGGAAAATACATTAGATACAAGCGTTCAGATATTGAAGCATTTATTGAGAGTAATAAAGTGGATGTAGCATCATGAGAGGAGCTGTACTAGCAACTCTCCAAGCCCTTTATGATGGTAAGGAAGTTACAGCAAGAAAGAGCCTAGTGTACGATACAACTCGAATATCAAACGAAATAACCACTCTCAGAAATGGTTTAGGAATTGATATTATCACAGACCGAATAGATACAGAGAATAGTAAATGGTATGGGAGTTATCGGTTAATACGAACAGAAGAAAATCTTGAAAAAGTGAGAGTAATATTAGGACTTCACTCCAAATAAGATGAAGGACAAGAGAGTGTTTAAGGTTCAAAAAAACACCCCTTACGACACGATACATTATAGTTCCTTACGATTCTAAGGAGTTATGACCAAAATAGCCAAAGCCTACGAGTGGGTAGGTGTTTGGCATAGGTGCAGATTAGTCTTTAAGTTTAACGTTCCATAGTATAGGAGAAAGAACCCTATGAATATCTTACAAGAAGTAGAAGAGTTTATCAATGAATTCAATCACTCAAATAATGAATATTTTAGCATAGACAGTATAAGGGTTGAGTTCCAAAAACAACACAAACTTGAAGAGTTGAAAAGATTAGGTAAGTGGTGTAAGATAGAAAAGAACTCACCTCTATTATCAAAGCTAAGAAAACGTTTATTAAAAAACGAAATTACAAGCGTTTGGAGATTAGAAAAAGAAAACATATACTACTACAATATGCAGGACGCTCCAAAGTATAGAAAAGCCACATTAGTAATATTTGGCATGAAACAATACCACAAGCCAACACCACAAAGAGAGCTAATTTCCAAAGTGTTACAGGTCATGAAAGATGTATCAAGTGTTGATATTTGCTTAGACCTACCATACAAGCCAAACTTAGAAGCACTTAAGAGACACTTCACTCTAACCCCCTACATCACAAACAATGGAGTAATCACAGATACGAGATACATCAATGATACAGGCGTACTTATGCTTGATACTATTATCTTCTATGATAAAGCACAAAAAAATAGCCTTAAAGGCATTTTATGGCGAATAGAAGCTAAGATAAACATACCAAACTTTAGAGCCTTAATGCTACCACTCTATGAGTTTAAACAGATAACAAACATAGCAAGGATAAACAGATGACCAAAGATGAAGTAGTAGCCAAGATAAAAGCCATACTAAGCAAAGACCCACTTTGTAAAGGTGTAAATGTAGAAGTAAAATTCTCAAACAAAAAGAAGTCAAAGAAAAGAAAGCTCACAAAATAACATCTCTATCTGCAGACTCATTTTTTCGCGAAAATCAAACCTCGTAAATAGGTAGGGTTTTGGCTTTTCAAATCAATGATTAACATAATACAAGTTCTATGAAAAAAAATGTCTTCTCGGTTGGTTACGCTAAAAATAAAACTCGTGCTTATTTTTAATTTTATGTAAAAGCTTAATTAGCAGATTAAATTATACATGCCATGCTACCACTTCAATATGAACAGGGCTACTAACTCAGTATCTCTTTTAAATCGTCTATACTTAACCATGGACGTTTTCTGTGAACCATTTTATGACAGTTTGAACACAATAAAGCTATATCTTCTATTTTACTAAAAGTACTATCATTAAATTCAGAGACAGGCTTTGTATGATGTCCTTCGATAAAATCATCTCCAATTTCACCATATTTCACATAAAAGTCAAAACTACAAACTTGACAAAATAATCGCCCATACTTTGCTTTGAATCTTTTCTTTACTTCTCTTATAAGCTTTGGATTACGCTCTCGTTGAAGATGAATTCGAAGTTTCTGCTTCCCTTCGGGGAATCCATCATCATCTTCAGTCAACTCAATATGTTCAGATGTCGGCATAAACGACCTCAGCCCCCACAACCCTTTACCTTTTTCATCAACTGCATAAAAAAGGTCTTGCTTCCTCTGATAAAGGTCTGCGTCACTACTGTTCTGATAAATTGATTTTCTTATAGATGAATGCAAACTATCTTGAGGTATTTTAAAATTATAGTTATCATCAATGTATTCATAGATATCTGATAATGAAGCTTCCCCTCCAAGATACTTTAAAGCTTCGATAACTTCATTTAAGTATTTTTGGACACCGATATGAGAAGTCTCGGCATTGAGAAAATATTGTAGGTAATATGCAATTTTTCTATGTTCTACAGTATTATACGATTGAAGTATGCTGATAGCATCAAGAAGGGAACTATCTTCAAAAACGTTTTTATGTTCACCTCTTAGCCCTAAGTGGTGAAGCACTCCCATTGCCTGATAACCCTTACTTTCACTTGAGTCAAATCCAAGAATATTTTCATCTATATCCCTATGAGAATTACCTTCAAATAAATATGAATACACTATTCTTGAGCGTTTTACTTCTGAATATAAATCATATTCCCTATGACGTTTACTTATTTCCAAGATGGGAAAAACAACTTTTTCCATATTTAATTCCTTATATAATAAATAGCACTTTCTCTCTGAAACTCACTACAGCTAAAAGTATTCATAGTGTTATACAATAGCTTAGTTACCACTTTTTAATATTGTATACTTTACATTTAACATACAAATGTTACATAAATATTATATGTTCTATGTTAGACTGTCTAAGGTTAATTGTACAAAACAACTAAATAAAGGGAAGAAATATGCGTAAGATTTTTATATTTATAGTATTAATTACATCAATTGCTTTTTCTACATCAGGTAATAATATAACTACTACCAATATGCTAGATTTAGAAAATAAACAGGAACTGATAAAGAAACAAACATGTGATATGCTAATCGCAAAGAATGCCACTGCTGAAGAGCTACAAAGAAGTGGATGCTGTTCTTGGCATGATGGTGTATGTGGTTGTTCAAATGGACGTGCTGTATGCTGTGATGGGTCACTAAGCCCTTCGTGTGGCTGTGATTAATTTTAAAAAAAATCTACTTTTTTGAGTTAATAATAAATTTTAGGGTCTAGAAACACTTTAAGGTATTACAGCCAATAGTGTTTTTTCTCTGAATAAAATAGATTCATAAAGTTTAGAATCTAACTTTACAATATGAGATTAATCAATTAATGAACAAAACAATAACTCTTTTATTAATACTATGTTCTCTCTCTCACACTAGAGATGTACCAAGCGATAGCAAGATACAAGGACGGATAAACATAGTCAACGGTGCAAGTGCTGAATGTGTTATGCACCAATTCTACAAACAGAGTGGTTGGATACAGATTGAAGGTGAAATAGGACGTAATGGAATAGATGGACTTTACTACAAAAAGAAAGGCGATAAAGTCAAAGAAGTACTTGTTTCAGAAAGTAAATGGAACACATCAAGATTAGGCAGAAGTGGTAAAAATAAAGCAGTTAAACAAATGTCTCAAGAATGGGTACTTAGGACAATGGATAAACTCATAAAGAAAAACCCATCCATGCCATACAGTACACTAAAAAGATTTATAGAAAATGACCAATACAGAGCAAGACTTTTTAGATTAAAACCTATCTCAAATAATCAAATACAAATTACAATCTATAAGATTAAAAACAAGGGATTAAAGGCGTTTGATGAGACTATGGATACCCAACTAAAGCCTATTGATATAAACAGTCCTAAGAACAGTTTTGAGATACAAATGGTACAAGCTTATAATGAATGTAGAAGTCAATACTTGCATAAATATTTAAGTGTTTTGAGTGATAAAGAAATTAATGGATTATTGAAAGACAATTATATTCAGAAGATGGATATTAAAACACTCTTGAAATAGAGTTTCACCCACTATAAAAAATAGGATTATTTGAGAAAGTAAATAGTTTAAGGTTAGAAGTAAAAAACACCCATTCTTAAACAGAAAACCCCCTATTTACGGGGTTTGATTTTTCGTTTAAGGTTGGGATTTTCTCATTTAAACTTAAAGTGCCTTATTTACGGGATTTGATGATTAACATAATGATGATTCTTTCAAAATTTTAAAAGTAATTAATCATTTATAATGATTGCCAATGCATATCCACAACTATCTCGACCATAACAATATCTTTGTAAAATGAGGGCATCCCTTTTATTATCACTAGAACGTAACACAATACCTGTTGTGTACGAATTTGCACCTTTAATACCTCCTCTACTCATACCTGATGTGTATGTTTTTCCACTTCCTGAATATTTCATTACATATTCTCCTCTACCTGAATAATATGTAACTTCAGCCTCAGTTAAATTATCTTCTCTTTTTGTAACAACTACTTTCTTTACTCTCTCATCAACAAGTTTAAGACGACTTGACAGCTCAATCAATCCACGCTTATCGGAGTGAGTAAAATCATCAAATATTGGCATATTCCTAACTTCTGCATACATAACTTTGTCAGGCTTATAGTCACTAGTAGTACCATCTCTGGCTATACCTTTATCTTCACAGCCTATTACAATTAATATAATTAAACTTATAGCTGTCCACTTTATAGTGTCACCAATTTTCATAGTCTACTCCTCGTTAATTTTATAATAGTCAAACTAACCTGAAAGAAAAATGAAGCTGACTTTACTAGTTAAAATAATCCAAGTTCTATAAAAAACAATTGACAACTCTCAATATCTTATTTTAGAAATACTATATTACTTATGTTCTACATGTCGCAAGTAGCTTCTCTCGTTCTTCCCTATACAATATTTTAGTTGCATCCCTTATTTGCTCATCAGGTCGAGGAATTGGCACTCGCGAAATACCATTAATCTCTTCTAATAAATTTTTCTTCATATATATAATATCTTCATCACCATTTAAGTTTTCGATTAATTTATCAATTTTAGCACCCATCATAATTATATTTTTATTTCTTGGTGCTATCATCTGTTCGATTTTCATCGTATCAACTCCTTTTTATTTGTCATCATTAAAACCCTCTGAACCTATCAGAAGTTGAACCTCTAAATGGACTCTCTGAGAATCCTCTCATATCACTTTGTTTTCTTTTCCCTACAACGGCAAGAGATATCTTGATTTTCTCACCTGTAAAGACTGCATAGCGTAAAGCGTCCAATGCATCATCAAACAACTTTACAGGCACTTCCAACGGCTTACCCTCTTTGTCTAACTTCCAACTGTATATGCCTAACTCTTTGATAAGGTTAACGCTGTCTTCAGTCACATAGAGCTTCTTACTCTTTACAAAGTCAATGCCTGCAAGTACATCTTTTTTAGCTCCTGTCGCTCTCCTGTATCCTGCATTTTGGATAGTTACTATTTTGTCGGGGTTCGCACTATCTGCATAGATGATACTATCTTCTTTTATACCCTCTTGATTCATGAAGTCTATAAGGTTAGTAACAAGGGTTTGGCTTTTGTAAAATAGTTCTCTAACATAGATACTATCTCCAATGATACGAGCTTCTATAAGGGTCTGTGGGTGGTTGTATCCAAAGTCTATACCATACGTCCTAAACTCATAATCTGTCGGTAAATCCTCTATGAGAGTGAAGTTATCAAAAATAAGCCCTTTTCTATCACCCCACATGCCTTTAGCATAGACATCATGAAGGTTCTTATTTTGTCCTGCAAGCTTATTGAGTACATCTTTGTATCTATCATCTATGAACTGATTATCATTGAAAGTGCTGTGTATAACTGTTGCATCTGAATCTATGTTATCAAAGAACCTCTTTTTAATCCATGATTGAGAAGATACAGGGTTAAAGGTCAGTATGATTTGTTTATAGTTACTTGTATGCCCTCTGAGTCGCAAATCAAGCTGTGTGAAGTCATCTTCTGTAACTTCAGTAGCCTCTTCAATCCAAATGCCTGTAATGCCTGTTATAGACTTCAATTTCTCTACATCATCTAAGCCACTCATAACGATTTGATTATGATTTGCTTTGCATACAATGCTAAGGTCTGAGAGGTTCACACTAAAAAGGTCTGATAAATCCCATTGAGATATGATATCTCTGAACAGTTGAAATACTGAACGCTTCAAGCTTCTTGCTGTCTTACGAGTGATTAAGAATCTATGGTCATCTTCACTTAGTATTCTAAACAGAATCTTTTGTGCTGTACTATATGATTTAGATGAACCTGCACCACCATATCCAACTAAATACCTGCTATCTATCTTGAGCATTTCATAACCTTTGACGGTCATCAAGCTTTCAAATTCTGATAAATCAATGCTGTAGGTCATGTGGTAGTCTCACTTTAATTTCAATAACACCTGACTGTTTTTCGTCCTGTTCTACTACTCCTGCTTGAGATAGTACATATTGAATAGCTCTTAACTGTGAACCTCTGTTCTCTACATCTCCAATAACTCCTGCAAGCTCTTTAATGGACTTTGTAGCTAACTCTTTGAACTGCTCTTTATAGTAGGATTCTGTAAGGTGGGTTATCTGCTCTTTTATAAGTGGATTCTTTAGGAGTAAATGACCTTTGGACTTTGCATAACTTTTGCTATAGCCTGCAGCTATGGCACTCTGAACGGTGTTTCTGCTCTCTACATAATGAAGTATAAAGTCACTCTGTCGCTTAGTTAATAAACCCACCTTTCACCTACCTTTTACTCTTGGTCTGAGCTAAAGAGTTCTTTCATCGCTGTAGCTTTTCTCTTGATAATATCTTCTAACATATCCTGTGTAGCTTCTACTTCAAAGAGCTTAATTTTGTCATCATCTAATGTGGCATCAGTTCTCTTCTGTGGGATTCTCAAGCCTTCAACTGTTACAAAAGTGTCAGGGCTAATGTTCTGTATCATCTCTCCAAAGGTTTTACCATGTGTAAGATGTGCAGGAAATGCTTCAAAGTCTATGCCGTGCTTTCGTGAAAATTCTGCATAAGCTGTTTTAAAAGCTAGCCATTGAGCTAACATAGCATCACGCTGTTTGTTACTCTTTGAGATAGTGGTCTTCTGTCGCTTGATAGTAGCCTGTAACTGTTCTTTCTTGCTTCTTAATGCCTTACGCTTAGATAACAGGTCTTCAGGGTCTTTGATGGATTCTAAGCTCTCCTGTACATCTGATATGACTTTGTTTTGTATTGCTTCTGTAGCATCAAGAGGTCTACCTTCTGAGAGGTATAGTTTTAAGTGGTCTGTCTTCATAGCTTATAACCTTTGATATTTTTTATTTCTTTTTTATGAGAGAGAAGAAGTGACGATTCTCTCTCGAGGAGTTGATGTGGTTCAAACAGATTAAGAAGGTATCCTCCCACATCTTCACACTTAACTTTTGTTATGCTTCTCATAGAAGTCCATAATCATCAATAATTCTTGAGAAGGATTTCTCTTTTCTTTTTCTGCAAGTTCTTTGAGTTTTTGCATTGCTTCAGATGAGAGATACATGCCTATCCTTTTATTCATATTTCTGTCTAATTATATATCAAATATGAAGGTTTGACTCAAGTCGGTTTTCAACAGACATAATAGTAAGAAAGAGATTGTTTTGTATAAGGAGTAGAGGGGAAATGATAAATTTGAAATGTTACTAGACGATTATTTAGACTAGCTGAGTAACATTCAACTAGTCTTTATTTTCATACTCTCATGAAACTCTCTATGCCATTTAAAATATGTTTCCGTTTCAGAATTATGTTTTAGGCATTTTTTTTCAACTAAATTATTAATATACACTTCAACAAAAGGTGTAACAATTGACTCACCTGATGAATAAATTTTACCATTTTCATCTATCAAGACATAACCTTTCTCAAATAAATCATCACAGCCAAATTTACATATAGACATAACAATGTTTTCTGCATCTAACTTCTCTTCTCTAGTACATTTGGAACGTTTTTTAATATGACCTGCCACAAGCATCTTCACAGGGATTTCATTATGGCATAAAGCACATTGAGCAGTATGTTTTTTACCAAATAGCTTATTTCGAAGATACCCTTGTTCTTTTCTGCTTACACCTTTAGATTGGCTATCAAGACTTCCTTTAAATTGCTTATCAACAATTTCTACATACTCTTCTTTGGAATCCTGTATCTCGCTATCTAACTCTTCAAATTCATCTATATTAGTATAAAGACTATCTGCTTTTTCACCATCTAGTACATTAAATCCTTGTAATACAAAATTATCTGCATATCCCACAACTTTATTGAAAGTTTTTATATCTAAGGCTAAAGGTAAAATTTCATCTAAAAAATAAATATATTCCCATGTATTCCCCTTATCATCAGTTCCCCATAGGTCTAAAGCTAATTTTTTATTGTGAATCTTTTTTGTAATTAAAGCTTGTGAAAAAAAGACTTTATTTTTATAAAATAAAGAAACAGATTTACCATCATCAATCTTATTCCACTTTGATTTATTAGTAGGAGTAACACCCCATATTAGAACATTACCATCAGGATATATTTCAGCTAATGCATCATAATCTGTGTCAGATATAAATTTTTTTATAGAACTTAATTTGACTTTATTCTGCACTGTATCAATATAGTGCTTCTGAGCATCTCTATTAGCAGATGGTTGTAATGCTATTTTCATATGTATCCTCTTAACTATTTTTCTATATAATAATCAACAAATCCCATGATAAAGATTAACATTATGTCTAATTTAAATGATTTAAAGCAAAAACTTGTAGATTTTAGAGACGAAAGAGATTGGAAGCAATTTCATAATCCAAAAGACCTATCCCAAGCAATCTCAATAGAAGCATCAGAACTACTCGAACATTTTTTATGGATTTCTCAAAAAGGTTCTCATAAAATCGTTCAAGACAACAAAGAAGATATAGCTGATGAAATGGCAGATATATTTGCTTACTTATTATCACTTTCCGATATAACAGGAATTGACCTAGAAGACGCTTTAATAAATAAACTTGAAAAGAATAAACAAAAGTACCCTATAGAAAAATCCAAAGGTATTGCCACAAAATATACTAAACTTATATAATAATAGAACATTATATCAAATATAAAAGAGGAATCAACTATGTTAAAATTTATAGATAAGCTATATGATAAATGCTTAGAAAAATCAAGTGACCATGAAATATTTAAGTCATTGCATTTATTAAAAACCACAAGTACAAAAGAATATCTATATATTGCACAAAGGATGGAAATACAACTTGAATACATATATAAACATAATGAAAATTGGTTAAAACAAAAGATTAATAGTTTTTTTAATGGTAATCATCTAGATAAAGAAAACTTCAATGGCTTACTTGGAGAAATAAGAGTTTATGGAGAACTATTAGAATTACAAAAACAGACACATATAATCTCAAATATACAGACTCCCCCCGAAGGTAGTGATTTTATCGTACTTGTAAATGGTACTGAAGTTCATATTGAAATCAATACCCCTCAAAAAAGTGGGACGAAAGTAACAACTACTAATGTGGAACGACGCAGTATTCAAACAGAAGAATATATTTTGACTTCGGAACTTTGTACATCTGCACCATATGGATACCCTCAAAGAGATAAAGATAATATTCAATATGAAGCTATTTCAAAATTTACAAAAATTAAACAAGACAAAGAGAAGAAACAATTCAAAGAGGATGTTATATCAATTTTATGGTTAGATTTAAATGACCCAATGATATCTGTCTTTAGTCAATTTGACTATACCGCACCTATTGGAATGTTTAATGGGTCGATATCAAGTGGTTATTTATGGAATGCATTTTATTCAGAGAGAGGTGATAATATATATTCTGACTATCCCCATACTAGAAATAATTTGATAAATATGGAATTTAATGGCAGATTTAATCAGGATTCAAACATTGACTTTGTCATTTTTGACGCCTTTACACATAAAGTTATATTTGAAAACCATAATTCAAATATAACTTTTCCTAAGGATTTATATAAAATGTTTTTTAATTTATATAACTTCAATAATAAAAATTCATACTTGTCTTTAAATAATAAAAATAGGTTAAAGAAAACTATAGAAAGTGAAAGAGATGTTTCAAATAGTCTATTAGGTATTATAAAAATATAAGTTATATAACAAAAAAATTTGCATAAAT
Organism: Sulfurovum sp.; assembly: GCA_013139765.1. Lineage (GTDB taxonomy): Bacteria > Campylobacterota > Campylobacteria > Campylobacterales > Sulfurovaceae > Sulfurovum. The sequence goes on along the minus strand of WTAE01000213.1, from coordinate 226 downwards.
AACTATCGTAAGTATTGTTTTTAGAAAAGTAGTGTTACCTTTAGTGTTACCTAATAGTTATAAAAAGTGATTAAGTGCCTTGTGCAAGGGCTTTGTAGATGGTGCGGATGAGAGGACTCGAACCTCCACGCCGTAAAGCACCAGATCCTAAGTCTGGCGTGTATACCAATTTCACCACATCCGCATGTGATTGTTTTACAAAACAATGAAAAATAAACTGTTAATA
>WTAE01000261.1 GCA_013139765.1 Sulfurovum sp. | reverse complement strand
TTTACCCATCCTGAAGTGGCATCTGTTGGACTCACAGAACAGGAAGCAAAAGAGAAAGGTATCAAGTATGTGGCGTCCATCACTTCATGGAAAGCCTCTGCAAAAGCACAGTCTTTACGTATTACCTACCCACGTACAAAGTTTCTTATAGACCCTGATACTTATGAAATACTCGGTTGTCATCTCATCGGCCCACAAAGTGCCACGATGATGCATCAAGTCTTAAGTATTATGCATATAGACAATGACATTAGACATTTAAAAGAGATGATATATATTCATCCCGCACTCAGTGAAGCTTTACTTCCTGCAGCGGTCAAAGCTGTGAAATCGCTAAAGAATTATATCAAAGAAGATTAAAATAGTAATACTAATTTAAAGTACAAGGGGCACCTTAAACGTGCGAATTAAGTAAATCGAACAAGCGTACTTATAGACAAAGTTTACAAGTACCTTTTAAGATGACGCTGTCAATAGCATAGCCTTCTAGTACGATGCTATTTAGGATTGACACGCAGGTGATAGCATGACAGTTGTTACAAATGAAATGAGGATGGGTATCTACTTTTATTTCAAAGTAACTTTTTTTATCGTTTGACTCAAAGGTACTGACGATGTCACCTTCAACAAATTTGGCTATATTTCTGTAAAACGTGGCTTTATTCATCTTGATACGATTTTTTATATCTTCATAACAAATGGGTCTACTCTCTTTAATGAGGATCTCTAACAATTCAATGCGAGCATCGGTAAATCTAAGGTTTTTTATGTTTTTAATGTCATCTATTTTCATAATTGGATTATATCTGAAAGTATCTTTATAAAGTGCGACTAAGTCGCAATTAAGTTCTAAGAAGTTACTATTCCGGCATAAATTTACCAAGCAAGGAAAAACTATTATGACACTTCAAAAAACACTACTTAACGTAAAAAACGTAGGGCTAAGCACTTTACTCTTGGGTACACCTCTATGGGCGTGTAATGCTTCTCATGTTATTGGGGCAGGTGGATCAGGCGCTGTTTATACTATGTCTGCGAATACGATGGAAAAGGGAGCATTTTACCTGGGAATTAACAGCGAACAGGTGAACAATAAGTCACTTAGCGATGCTGATATTACTAACGCCATTGAAGGTGGAGCAGAACATTTACACAGTATAGATGCCATTAACAGTTACTCTATTTCACTCTCTTACGGGATAAGTGACAAGTTAACGTTAAATATGAATCTACCGTATTCGAGTCGAAAAAATATTCGTGCGGGTGAACATCATGATGATGAAGCAGAAGTACATAATCATGGAAACTCTGATGGTTTAGGTGACTTGGCTGCCATTTTACAGTACAAAATCTATGATGTGGACAAAACAAAAGTTGCATTACTTGCCGGAATTAAAGCACCTACAGGAAAAACAGATGTGACAGATGGTGATGAGGTACTAGAAGCAGACTTACAACCAGGGTCTGGTTCGTGGGATTACTTTGCAGGTGTGGCTTTGACACATGAATTTGAAAACTTCTCTTTTCATACGTCAGCACTTTACAAGTACAATACAGAGGGAGTAGATGATAGCCGTTTGGGTGACATCTTTACCTACAATGCTGCTATCTCTTTTCACCTCATAGGAGAAGAGCATGATCACTTTTTAGAGAAAGAAGAGACACATGATGACTTGGGTTACAGCGTAGACTTTTTTCTAGAATTCAATGGAGAGTATGCGAAAGAAGACCGTTTTTATGGTGAAGGTGCGGACAATACGGGACATAATATTATCTACCTTACCACAGGGTTACAGCTTTTAACAGAAGGCGAATACTCCGCATTTGTAGCTTTCTCTGCACCTGCTTACCAACACTTAGAAGGTGTACAAAATGAGATCGAATACAAAGCAAGCATTGGGATAGGAAAGAGTTTTTAGTTTTTCGTATCTAAAAAAAATACTAAACGTTTAGAAATTGCACTTTGGATTTAAATTTGGGCATCAACTGGTTCCCACGTTAAATGTGAGAACCAAACAACTTACTTTTAGGTATTTTTATTTTTGCAACCGGTGTTAATACCAAGTAGTACGTACGGTGGACACCAACCAATGATGGCAGTAAAAAGAAGAACTCCTCCTACAACGTCTGCAATGATGTTTCCATTCATTAGGCCCAAGCTAAAGCAGCTGCCCTAATAACACCTCTTAAATTCTGTCTATTTTCCTACGTTACATGTCATGATGACTCCTTATTATTAATGTAGGTCCATTATGACAGAGTTAGAAATTCTTGTCTGTAACATGGGTTACATTAGGAGTTTTAATTGAAGCCCGATATAATACCGGACAAATTTTATCTCATTTAGAAACAATATTATGATAATTATTATTATTTTAATATTGTTTTAAGAAAGAATTGGATAAATTACGATTTCGATAATAAGTATCAACATAAAACAAACAAAACAAGGATAAACAAAATGAGAAAAATTACAACAGCATTAAGTTTAGTAGCAATGATGGCAATAAGCGCACAAGCGGCTACATCTTTAGAAGACAGAGTTAAAGCACTTGAATCACAAAATGAAACATTGACTGAAGAAGTACTTGCTTCACAATCAGGTGGATTTACTTTGGTAGATACAACAAAGTCATTTAATGGTTTGGGACCAGCAGCATCAAAAGTATATTTCTCAGAAAGCCCACTTTCAATTGGTGGATACGGAGAAGCATTTTATGCAAACCCAGACAATGGTGATGATTTCGCAGATGTTTACAGATTTATTACTTACTTTGGTTACAAGTTTAATGACTGGGTAATCTTGAATGCTGAAATCGAATTTGAACATGGCGCAAATGCTGACAAAGGTGGAGAAGTTGTTGTTGAATTCTTATACCTTGACTTCTTACTTTCAGACGAACTTAGCCTAAGAGTTGGACATGTACTTGCGCCAATGGGACTTATTAACCTTAGACATGAACCAACATTGTTTAATACGGTACAAAGACCAGAGATTGAAAGACAACTGATTCCTTCAACATGGCATGAAAATGGGGTACTTGCGTATGGTAAGTTTGATGAAGTTGGTATCGAGTATACGGCTGGTATGATCAATGCATTAAATGTAAACAACTCTAAAACAACCACACCCCAAAATGGTTGGATCAGATCTGGAAGAATAGGTTCATCAAAGAATGGATCATTCTCTCCTGCATTTGTTGGACGTGTTGATTATACAGGTATAAATGGTTTAGCAGCAGGTGTTTCTGCATATTATGGCGATGGTTCAAACCTTAAAAACCCTGAACCAGGTGAAGATGTAAGTGGATTAAAAACCACCATGTTTGACTTCCATGCAAGATATGAAAATTGACCTTTCAAAGCGTATGGTCTCTACACGCAAACAAACCTTGATGGTGCAGAAAAGTTAAGCCCTGTTGCGGTTGAAGAAGCAAGTGGTTATTATGTAAATGCTTCTTATGATATTGGTGGGATTGTAGGCATTGATTATAAACTACCGGTATTTGCACAGTATGAGAACTGGAATCCAGTAGAGAAGACAGTAGATGGGTTAAATGAGTCTGATTTTGAGACAGAAACTGTTACAATAGGATTGAACTTTTTCCCAACAGAGCAAGTGGTATTAAAACTTGACTATGAAATGAATGAAGTTGGTAATGAAGACACGAATACTGTCTCATTTGGACTTGGGTTTATATTCTAATATTGGATAACAATTTATGTATAAAATTTTTATATCTTTACTCTTTGGGATTTTCATATCCCAAAGCAGTATGGCAAAATCATTCCCTAGTATCGATGATGTGATCCATGCTTCGTTCCCTAAAAGTACGAAAATGGAAAAACGCAGCCTCATACTGACAAAAAAACAATTTTCCCAAATACAACAAAAATCAAAAGCAAAAGTAACGACAAAGGTTTACCGTTATTACACCCTCATTAACAAGGGTAAAATTATAGGATACGCTGTACTTGGATTTAGGAAAGTTCGGACTAAAAAAGCCACGGTACTCTATGGCTTTGACATGAAAGGCACACTTAAGTTTACAGAGATCATGGCATTTTCAGAACCCCCTGAAT
>WTAE01000091.1 GCA_013139765.1 Sulfurovum sp. | reverse complement strand
AGCTTATTGAAGAGTTTGTACATGACTTCATTGAACAAGCGCATATCGAAACAAAAAAGATGTTAGAAGCGTATGAAGAAGGTGACTTAGATGCCATTCAGAAAATTGGACACTTGCTTAAAGGTGCTTCAAGTAACTTACGTATTAATGCTCTTTCTGACACACTGTACAAAATCCAGTTTACAGAAACCAGCAACAACTTAGATTTACTCATTAAAGACTACTGGGCACACTTTTTGTCTTTTGAGAACCAAATTAACGTGATATCAAACTAAAGGAAAGAATAGATGACTATACGTAATAGACTTAAACTGATTGGTCTGGTACCAATTACACTACTAATTTTGCTTTCGAGTTACTTCTTTGTAACTTCGTACGTAAACTTTGAAAAAGCACGTGCGCTTAAAACCACACTTCAAAACAATGCCATTCTTGATAAAACACTTTCAAGTATTGGTAAAGAACGTGGTCTTACAGCCTTACATATGGGTTCAGACAAAAAAGAGTTTAATGCTTTACTTACAAAACAGAGAACTACTCTTGATAGCGCATTCAAAACACTCAAAACAGACTTAATTACTGAAGACACCTCACTGCTTCCTTTTTTACTTAAAGCAATCGGTGAAAAAAGTGATATCCAAAAAGATATGTACCAAGAGCTTCTTACAAAAACACAAATTGTTACAACAATAAGAAACGAAATAGATACAACAGATGCAGACTTCAAAAAGATATTTTTTGAAGGTTACTCAGACCAGTTAGCAACACCCGTACTTGGAAACTTGCTTGCCATTAAAGAGTATGCACTAGATGAAGAGATGGCATCTACTATTGGTACACTGGTACAACTCTATACAGCTAAAGAAAATGCTGGGTTAGAGAGAGGTTTTGTCGCTTACTATATGACCAAAAGACTCTCAATGGACTTTGATGAAATTGCCTTATGGGATGGATTTAAAACCAAAGCAAACAGTTTTGACCTTCAACAAGTAACAGAGCCTACATTACGTGACGCAATTGCTAATGTACTTTATACTGAAAAAGCTAAACATGCCTTTTCTGAACTTGCTATGGTATCATCAGCCATTCAAACGGATGTCGATAATGGGGATTACGCTGAAGAACCTATGGAGTGGTTTGCTTTACAAACAAACAAAATCACACTCATTTCAAAAGCAGAACTTGTTGTGTCAAATGCTTTATGGAAACAATCTGACATCTTCCTTCAAAAACAACTGACGCTTCTTGCCATTGCAAGTATCATCTGGATGGTGAGTTTCATCTTGGCATACCTTGGTTTTACAACAACCAGAGATATTACAAGAAACATTAAAGAGCTGGAAGATGTACTGAACAAAGCGGTAGATGAGATGAAAAATTCTGACCAATACCTTACTTCAGAAACGATGGCCATTGAGAACATTGAACTTGATACCCACGAAGGTACCAAAGAGGCCTATAAATTCCTCGAAACACTGGTTGAAACAGCAAAATCAGATAAGTTAGCAGCCCTACAAGCCAATGAAGCAAAATCACTTTTCCTTGCGAACATGTCTCATGAGATTCGTACACCACTTAACGGTATTGTTGGGTTTACAGAAATCTTACGTAGTACAAACCTCACAGAAGAGCAAGATGAATTCCTTGGGATTATCGATAAAAGTTCTGAAAACCTTCTTTCTATTATCAACAATATTCTTGACCTTTCTAAAATTGAATCTAATAAAATTGAAATTGAAAATATTGTATTTGATGCATCAGAAGAGTTTGAATCAGCCGTTGAAACGTACGCAGTTGCAGCCACTGAGAAAAACATTGACCTTAACTTCTATATGGATCCAGAGATTCCATCTAAACTTAAAGGTGACCCAACAAAAATCAAAGAGATTGTTATTAACCTTCTTTCAAATGCCGTTAAGTTTACTTCATACGGTGGAGAAGTTAACCTTGAGATTACCAATGAGGAAAATGGCCACATTAAGTTTGTCGTACAAGATAATGGTATTGGTATGACCAAAGATCAGCAATCACGTATTTTTGATGCCTTCTCTCAAGCCGATGTATCGGTTACAAGAAAGTATGGTGGTACAGGACTTGGACTTACTATTTCTAGTCAGTTTGTTGAACTTATGGGTGGAGATCTTGAACTTGAGTCTGCAAAAGACCATGGAACTTCGTTCTTCTTTACGATTCCTTTAGAGGGTGTAAGTTCTACAGAAGCCAACTACAACCAAGCATTTACAGATATTGCCATTGGTAAATATGAGCAAGACATTCCAACAAAACTTGACAACTACTTAGAAACATACTTTGAGTACTTTGGGCCAGAAGTGAAACATTTTGAATCTATTGGCGAGCTCAAAGATCTTGACAACAATGATATTTGTAAAAACTTCTGGATTGATATTGACAAAGCAAAACAAAACATTTTAGATGCCATTCACCACATGGATAAGTCTAAACTTATTGTCATTGCCAATGTAACAAGCCGTGGAAAAGTAGAAGAGTTAGGTGTAGAACAATCAAATGTTATCTTTAAACCAGTGACATTGTCTAAACTTAAAACTGTACTATCTACCACTGCCAATACCACACCACAACTTGTGGAAGATACAGCAGTATCACAACAGACTAAATTTGATGCACACATTCTAGTAACAGAAGACAACATCATTAACCAAAAACTCATCAAACGTATTCTTGAAGAGCATGGGATTACTGTGGACATTGCAAACAACGGTCTAGAATCATTCGAAAAAAGAAGATCAGGTACTTACGACCTCCTCTTTATGGATATCCAAATGCCAGTCATGGATGGTATTGAAGCCACACATGAAATTCTTGATTATGAAGAAGATGAAGAGTTGGCACACGTACCTATTGTTGCACTTACAGCCAATGCCCTAAAAGGGGACAGAGAGAGATTCTTAGGGGAAGGTATGGATGAGTACATTACGAAGCCTATCGAAACCACTGAGTTGCTTTATATCCTTAACAAGTTCTTATCGGACAAAGCAAGCATTGCAGATGTAGTAAAAAGCCCTGCACCAGAAGCAGATATTGTTGTAGAAAATGATACGCCTGTTGAAGAAGTAGCGGTAGAAACTGTAGATGAAATGGATACACTCACAGAAGCAGAAGATGCCCTCTTAATTGAGCTTCCTGAAGAGGAAGATGCATTGACAAATGTTGAGCCAGAGACAAAGAAAATTCTTATAGCGAAAAAGTTCCTTTTAGCACGCAGAGTTTTAGCAAAAGTTCTTGAAAACCTTGGGCATGACTATGAGATTTTAGAAGACCTCAATACACTAGAAGATGCGCTTACAAGTAACACATACGATATTCTCTTTACAGATGCAAATCTCATCACTGAGAATATCAGCAATACCAACCAAAATATAGCTATAATTTCCGCACAAGAAGAAGATAATCCTCAAGACGTAACAGTCACAAATGGTGAAGCCATTTCAAACGCTGCAACAAAAGATGAGATTGAAAATATTATTAAAAAGTATAGAGGATAACACATATGGGACTTAAAGTATTGGTAGTTGATGATGACTTCATCAACAGAAAATTATTACAAACGCTTTTAAAAAAGAATCCTACGGTCTCAGAGATAGTAGAAGCTGAAAATGGTTCTGATGCACTAGATAAACTTAAAACAATGGATGATGTAAATCTCATTTTATTAGATATCATGATGCCTGTTGTAGATGGGATAGAGTTCTTGAAGATCTTTAGATCTGACATGAAGAATGCACATATTCCAGTGATTGTCCTCTCAACAGATGACACACGTAAATCAGAAGTATTTGACAATGGTGCAAATGACTTTATGAGAAAACCAATTAAAGAAGATGACCTTGCTGCTAAAATGAAGCAGTGGTCATAAGAAAAAGTTAAGGTGGGTTTCCCCACTTTAACCTTGTAGAACTACACATTCAAAAGTGGTATTTAACCACTCTCTTTCCTCACACTTACTTTACAAATATCTCTTTTAACACATCATTCACATGTGACACACCAATAATTTTAATATTCTTTTTCACTTCATTTGGAATCTCTTCCAAATCACGTTCATAATTTTTAGCAGGTATCAGTGCTTTTTTAACCCCTGCTTTATAGGCTGCAATAAG
>WTAE01000250.1 GCA_013139765.1 Sulfurovum sp. | reverse complement strand
ATTGTAGGCCGTTCTGGTTCGGGTAAATCTACCCTTTTACACATCTTTTCAACTTTTTTGGAGCCTAATGTTGGTCAAGTGACTTTGTTTGATGACAATCTTTATGCTTTAGAAGATGAAAAGATAGAAGCTTTACGTCGTTTTGAAGTGGGTATTGTGTTTCAATCACATTACCTTTTTAAAGGGATGACTGCCATGCAAAACATTGAGGTGGCAAGTATGTTGAGTGAAGAAAACATAGACGATGCCATTTTAGAAAAACTCGAAATAAAAGATGTCATGGGTCAAAAGATAGGTGAACTCTCTGGTGGTCAACAACAGCGTGTTTCTATTGCTAGAGTCTTAAGTAAAAAACCACGTATCATCTTTGCAGATGAACCCACAGGAAACCTAGACAAAGAGACAGCCAACTTAGTGATGGATGTGCTGCTAGACTATGTAGAAAGCACAGGAGCAGGCTTGGTACTCGTCACCCATGACGAAGCCATGTCAAAGCGTTGTGACACAGTCTATGTCTTAGAAGACAAAGTGTTAAAAGAGTCTAAATGAATATTGACTTGATACAAATATCGTATACGATTGTCATGGTTATTTTGGCATTTTTCGCAGCAGTGGTAGTGACCAAAACCATTTCCAAATATTTTAAATTGGATGAAAAAGCGAATGAAGAAGAAGATGAAGATACGTAGGGTGTCGACTGTGAATGTAAGATGTGACCTTCTGTCATTTGAAACTTAAAAGGTGTTGTGAGGCACAACACCCTACGCACTTTTGCGACTAAAATATTAGAGATGCACATACCTCTGTAGGGTGTTGTATCCTTACAACACCAAAACCCTAAACGTAAAAATAATTTAAACTTTCAAAAATAAAAGCACTACGTTTACTTCGCTTGTGCGATTAAAACACCTTCTAATAACTTATCTATATCTCCATCTAAGATGTTTGCAACATTGGTGTACGGGATGTTTGAACGTGTGTCTTTGACTTGTTGGTAGGGTTGCATGACGTAGGAGCGTATTTGGTGTCCCCAACCGATTTCTGATTTTTCTACCCCATCAATGGCAGCTTGTTTTTTTGCCATTTCATACTCATATAGACGTGACTTTAGCATCTTCATGGCAGCCGCTTTGTTTTTGTGTTGTGAGCGGTCATTTTGACATTGGACTATCACATTGGTAGGGATGTGGGTGATGCGTATGGCGGAGTCAGTGGTGTTGACGTGTTGTCCTCCTGCACCTGAGGCACGGTAGGAGTCAACACGAATGTCTTTGTCTTCAATGACAATGTCGATATCATCATCAATTTCAGGTGAAACCATGACAGACGAGAAAGAAGTGTGACGTTTTGCATTGGAGTCAAAAGGGCTAATCCGTACCAGTCTGTGGATGCCGTTTTCTACCTTGAGGTAGCCATAGGCATTTTCACCTTTAATCATAAAAGAGACATCTTTAAGTCCTGCTTCTTCACCTGCTTGGTAGTCAAGCATCTCCACTTTAAAATCACGGCGTTCTGCCCAGCGTAAGTACATACGGTGTAACATTGCAGCCCAGTCTTGAGACTCAGTCCCACCAGCACCAGGGTGTATGGAGACAATGGCATTGTTACTGTCGTGTTCACCTGAGAGCATCATTTGTACTTCTAAGGCATTGGTACTCTCTTTGAGGTTCTCCGCATCTTCAAAAAGCATCTCTAACGTTTCTTCGTCTTTTTCAGACTTTGCTAAGTCAAAATACTCTTGGGCCTCTACAACAGCATCGTTTGCATCTGTAAAGGTTGCGAGTATACGTTCTGTTTTTGTCTTCTCTTGAGAAATTTTTCCAGCATTTTGTGCATCATTCCAAAAATCTTGTTCTTGTTGCATTTCATCTATCTCATCAAGTCTTGCCTGAAGGATATCAGGTTTGATAATGTTTTTGATGTTACCCATTTTAATAGTAAGTGATTTTAGTAATTCGCTGTATTCGTATGCATCCACGTGAAAAAGTTCCTTGGCATTGTAGGGTGCTGTGTCCTCACAGCACCAATGTTTGATGGTGAGCAAAAGCTTTTGGTGTTGTCAGGGGACAAACACCCTACAGTAAAAATTTGTTATCATTCTAGCAAAATATAGCAAAATAGAGGGTTAGCGATGATTATTGTTAAAACAATAGAAGCACTACAAGAAGCAAAAAAAACACTTTCGGGTGATATTGGGTTTGTACCAACCATGGGTGCTTTACATCAAGGACACCTCTCACTCATACAGCAAGCAAGAAGAGAGAATGAACATTTAATTGTTTCTATTTTTGTGAACCCTACACAGTTTGGAGAAAATGAAGACTTAGATGCCTATCCACGTAAAGATGATGCAGATATTAAAATCTGTACTGTGGCCAAGGTGGACATTTTGTTTATGCCTGAGATTTCTGTGATGTATGAAGACGATGAACTCAGCATTGGGGCTCCTGCACGACGTGGCTATGTCCTTGAAGGTGAAAAACGTCCAGGACATTTTGATGGTATGGTGCAAGTGGTGATGAAACTGCTTAACCTCTCCTCTGCAAGCAACGCATACTTTGGAAAAAAAGATGCCCAGCAGTTAGCACTTATTTCTCAAATGGTAAAAAACTATTTTATGCCTGTGAACATTGTGGCTTGTGAAATTGTACGGGATGAAATGGGGCTTGCTTTGAGCTCGCGTAATGTCTACTTAAATGAAGAAGAAAAAGTACGTGCTTTGTCACTCTCTTCTTCACTCAAAGCGGCCACAAAACTTGTGATGGCTGGAGAAAAAAACGTAGAGGTCATCAAAAAAGAAATGTTAAATGTTTTGGATCTGGCGGATGAAGTAGAGTATGTGGCCATTGTTGACCGAACATTTTCTGCTTTAAAAGAGGTAGAAATAGGCAATAGCATTATTTTGGTTGCAGCAAAAGTAGGGAAACCACGTCTGCTAGATAATATTTGGATTTAAGACTTAATCACGAATACTTGCACACGTTCCACAAAGGCTTGCTTTTGGCATGAGAAGTAGACGGTCAATATCAATGATTGCACCACAATTTGTACAGATAAATGACTTCATATCTGTGAGACGGTCTAAAAAGTTTAAAAGTTTTCTTTTTTTGGCGTAGGTACGTTGAAGTATCATGTCAGAGTCTTTTTGCTTGCTCTTAATGATACCTAGGGGGCTTTCTGGTGCGGTGATGGCAGAGTAAGATTCTACTCTGTCTATGTAATCATTGACTACAATTAGTTCTTCTTCAAGCTTTGCTTTAATGATGGTGCGTTCATTCTCGTACACAGAGTAACCCTTGTTTTTAGGGAAACTCTTATTAGATGTTCCCAATATATTTCCCGAATTATACAATAAGATTAAAGCTTTTTGATTGATGTGAATCATTCCAAGCTCATTTGGCTTTTGACTTGCTATACTTTTCAAAATAAATATAAGAGAAGTAGAAAAGATGAGTAGATATAACGCAGTTTTAAGCATCGCAGGTTCTGACTCTGGAGGGTGTGCAGGTATACAAGCAGACATTAAAAGCATTTCTGCCAATGGAGCCTTTGCCGCGACGGTCATTACCGCTACTACAGCACAAAATACCCAAGGGGTGACAGACATTCATGGTTTGCCTATTCCACATATTAAAGCGCAGTTAGATGCAGTGTTGTCTGACATGAACTTTGGGGCAGTGAAGATTGGCATGTTGCACTCTCCTGAAGTCATTAAGGTAGTGCAAGAGACTTTGGTAGACTATGGCATGAGAAATATCATTCTAGACCCTGTGATGGTAGCTACCTCTGGGGATAAACTCATTAGTATCGAAGCCGTTGAAGCCTTAGAAGGTTTTTTACCTCAAGTGACTTTGATGACACCCAACATTCCTGAAGGGGAACTTCTTTTAGGCCATGACATTAACTTGTCTAACCTTGAAGACTCAGCCAGAGAGTTAGGGCAGAAGTATGGTACTTCTGTGCTTTTAAAAGGTGGGCATTTAGAGCTTGAAGATGAAATGACAGATATGTTGTTTTTAAAAGAGGAAAATAGACTGGTGACGATACACAATCCAAGCATTGAAACCCAACACACACACGGTACAGGATGTTCTCTCTCTTCGAGTATTGCGACCTATGTGTGTTTAGGTTTTTCTCTGGAAGAGGCAGTCATTAAAAGTTGTGCTTACCTTAACCAAGCCATTGCAGCAGGGAAAGACAAAGTGCTTGGGAAAGGACATGGACCCATCAACCACTTTATGCTAGATTAGAGCTAATCTAAAACATATCTTCAATAGACTCCATGAGTTTTTTATCATATTTGGGTGTTTGAATTTTAGCTGGAGGAAGCGGTGGCAAAGCGGGTCTTTTTTGCACCGGTGCCTTTGGAAAAGGTTTTCTTTTCACTTGAGGTTTCTTCTTCACTTTCGTTTTAGCTACAGGTTTTTTACTCGTTTTTGTAATTCCTTCTGCTTTTTTGACAGGAATCTTTATTTCTGGAGAGAGTAAAACTTCCCCTTCAGGTTTTAAGTACTCTAACTCTACAAGTATGTCTAATGTCCTTCTAAATGTAGGTACAGCAGACTGTGAAGCAAAGTATTTGTGCCATTTTTTTGCGCGGATGACTAAGACCCCGAGGGTGTATTTGTGTCCCTCTTTGTCATTGACAAAACCGTAAAAGCTACTATGGTACTCTCTCACATAACGGCCATTTTTAGCAATGTGTGCCGTACCTGTTTTTCCACCTACTTCAAGTCCAGGGTATTGGGCTTTAACACCTGTTCCCCGTTTGACAACTTCTAACAGTATTTTGTGTATGTCATTGGCAGCTTTTTTACCCACAGCCTGTTTGTCACCTACTTTAGGGTCAATGGTATAGCGTTTGACATCAGAGCCTTTTTGCAAGTAGTCTACCAAGCGAGGTGTCATGGCAAGACCATTGTTGTTAAAAGCTGAGTAGGCTTTAAGCATTTGGGTAAAGGTGACCATCATACCGTAACCAAATGAGGAGTTGGCTCTGTGCATTTTGTGGTTCAGTAGTTTGACGGGTTTGAGTGAACCAGGTAAGTCACGTGAAAGGTCTATGCCTGTCTTTTGTGCCAGTCCAAACTTGAGTAAACCCTCTCTGTACTCTTGCCCTGTAAGTTTCCATGAAATTTGAGACGTTCCAATGTTTGAGGAGTGCACAATGATGTCTGCAACTTGCATAGACTCAAAGTAGTCATCATCACTTACAGATTGCCCACCTGTGATGTCAAACTTTCTGTACCCCGTTTTAAACCAAGTATTGGGCGTAATGACTTTGTGGTCAAAGGCAATAGCTATGGTGAGTGGTTTAAGTACGGAACCTGCTTCATAAGGGTACTCTGAAAACTTTGGCACAAGTGAAGCGATGTCTTTTTGTTTAATGTGTGCAGGGTCATAACGGTTTGTCGTGGCTAATGAAAGTACTTTCCCTGTGTCACTCTCCATAATCCCTACCAAAATTTCATCCGCATCAATGCTTTCTTTCATTTGATCGGCCATGAGTTCCACACGTCTTTGTAAGGCTAAAGGGATGTTTAAGTGTAAATCGTAGCCATCTACACGGGGAATACTGATAGAATTTTTGTCGTGAATGACAGCGGAGACTACATCACGTTTCCCTTGAAAATAGCCATTTTTTTGAGAAGTAATGTGCTTTTCATAGGCACGTTCAAGACCTTTTTTCCCTGAAGTTCTGGTGTACTTTCCATCACTTTCATCTCCCACATACCCTAAAATAGGAGAGAGTACATCATGTAAAGGATGACGTCTTTGTTCACCACTTTCAATAATATCCAAACCATACACAATCTCAATGCCTCGGGAGTTTTTGATAGACTGAAAGACATCTAGTTTTCTAAGTTTGTAGGCAAGTGATTTGAGTTGCATGGCAGAACGGGCGGTAATTTCATCGGAGAGAGTGATGTTCCCTTTTCTCTCTTTACCTTTTCTGTTTTTAAATTTTTTGGCTAACTCTTTTTCAGAAATACCTGAGTAGATAGAAAAGAGTTTAATAAAAAGAGGTTTTTTCCCAGGACTTAAACTCGCCCCTCGTATAATGGCTTTGTAGGTTTTTTCTGAATTACTTAAGGTATAGCCATCTTTAGAGATGATGTCTCCACGATAAGAACGGTCTTGTATTTTTGTAGTGTTACTGGGCACGCGTCTCTCAGAAGTCATGGTTTTAAGCACGGAAAGTAAAAATATACCCATGGTCACAGCAATGACGATATAGAGAAAAGAGATTTTGTTTTTTCTGTTGCTGATAGTTTGTTTGGGTGCTGCTTTTTGTTTGTCTTGTTTCATGTTTTTATGTTTTCCCTAGTTAAGGATATATTTTATACAAATTTATCTATAAACTTGGTAAAATGTTATCTATATGATTGGGAAAGATAAATATGATAGATAAAGCACTTTTGGCTGGGGTAATGACCCTGCTTACACTCTCTTTGGTAATGAGTTATTCACTTTCAGTCTACACCGTTGTGCACTTTGAATACAGTGACTTTCATTTCTTTTTACGCCAAAGTATGTTTATCTTTATTGGGTTTACGGTGATGGTAATTTTAAGTAAACTAAACCCCGATAAATGGCTTGTACCTGTAGGACTCTCGATTTTTGTTCTCTTCTTTTTACTCATGATTGCCATGCAATTTTTACCCGCATCTTTTGTACATGCCGTAGGTGGAGCCAAACGCTGGATACGTCTAGGCCCTATCTCGATAGCCCCTGTTGAATTTTTCAAAATAGGGTTTATCTTTTTTATTGCTTGGAGTTTTTCACGAAAACTACTCTCTCAAGGTAAAATGAAATTTACCCAAGAGTTACGTATGTATCTGCCATACCTCGTTGTCTTTGTCTTTGCCGTCATCCTCATAGCTGTCTTCCAAAAAGATTTGGGACAAGTGGTGGTGCTAGGTGTGACACTCATGATTCTTTTTGTCTTTGCAGGATCATCTAAAAAGTTTTTCTTCTCTATCGTCTCTTTGGTATTTGCAGCATTTATTGGGCTTATCTTCTTTGCACCACACCGTATTGCGCGTATCAAGTCTTGGTGGGGAACAGTACAAGACTCTGTACTCTCCGTCTTACCGTTTGAAGCCATACAAAATTTACGTGTCGAAGCAGGCAAAGAACCCTATCAAATTTCTAACTCACTCAACGCCATACACAACGGTGGTTTGTGGGGAGAAGGTTTAGGCAATGGACAGTTTAAACTAGGCTATCTTTCTGAAGTACATACAGACTTTATTTTGGCAGGTATCACTGAAGAGTTAGGCTTTTTAGGCTTGGCTCTTGTGACGTTTACTATGTTACTTATTGTTTTTCGTATTTTTAAAATTGCGTCTAAAGTGAAAGACCCTATGCAGTATCTTTTTTCTGTAGGTGTAGGGCTTATTATCTCAGCTTCATTCATTTTAAATGCCTATGGAATTTCAGGTATTACCCCTATTAAAGGGATAGCTGTGCCATTTTTATCGTATGGTGGCTCACACATACTGGCTTCGTGTATTGCCATAGGAATGGTCTTGATGATTTCTAAAAATGTACCACGTAATGAAAAAGGTGAGATATTATGAGTATTGTTATGACAGGGGGAGGCACAGGTGGACACCTTGCTATTATTAGGGCAGTAAAAGAACAACTTTCAGGAGAAGAACTTATTTACGTAGGTTCAACGAAAGGTCAAGATAAGCAGTGGTTTGAAGAGGACGATGCTTTTGCAGAAAAGTACTTTTTTGATACACGTGGTGTAGTCAATCAAGGTGCATTGGGAAAAGTGAAATCACTTTTCATGATGGTAAAAGCCATGTTTCAATCGATGAAAATACTTAAAAGACATAAGGCGTCTGTAGTCTTTTCTGTAGGTGGTTTTTCGGCAGCACCTATGGCTTTTGCAGCTAAACTTACTAGAACACCTTTGGTCATACATGAACAAAATGCAGCGCTGGGTTCATTGAACAAACTTTTGCAACCCTACGCCACACACTTCATATCATCTTACCTGGAGAAAAGTCCTATTCATGCGTACCCTATCAAACAAATCTTTTTTGAAAATGCACATATACGAAAAACCTGTAAAACCATTATGTTTTTAGGGGGGTCTCAAGGGGCACGAGCCATCAATGAATTGGCTCTTTCGTTAGCACCTGAACTAAAAGTAAAAGGTATCAAAATTATCCACCAAGCAGGGGTCAAGAATATTGACACAGTAGAAAAAGCCTATAAAGACTTAGGCATTGAAGCAGAAGTGTTTGGTTTTACAGACAAGTTAGCAGACTACATGAATGAAGCAGACTTTGCTATTGCACGTTCAGGTGCTTCAACACTTTGGGAACTTTCAGCTACTGCTGTACCAACCCTCTACATCCCTTACCCTTACGCTGCGTCTGACCACCAGTTTTACAATGCACAGTTTTTGGTTGAAAAAGAGTTGGCTTGGGTGATGAGAGAAAACGAGATAGAGAGTGAAAAAGTTCTAGATCTTTTAGACGCTGACTTAAGTAAAATCAGCTTAGGTCTCATGGATATTGTTGAAAAAGAAGGAAGTGCCAAAATAGCAACACTTCTCACACAAATGTAACACAATTCTGTTATAGTATCAATAATTAAAAAAGGAAAAGTAATGAATAAAATAAAAATGACAGTATTGTCGGTTGTGGCAGTTTTAGGTTTAAGTGCATGTGGCGGTGGAGGAAGCGATTACTATGATGATGGGTATTATCCACCTGTTGAACCAATTGACCCTTTAATAACACTGTTTATTGTAGATGAACTTAATAACCGTATTAATGACATTGAATATGTTTGTGACTCAACCAGAGGATTTACCGGAGATAGAGGGTTAGCAGGTGAATTTTCTTTTAGAGATTTTGACGACTGTACTTTTTATCTAGATGATTATATTGTTTTAGGAGATGATTTATTTATTGTTGATGTATATGATGTGGGTAAAAATAACATACCTTACACGTGTGACTCAGATAATCTTCTATGGTATACAGGAGATTCAGGACGAGATGGTGAGTTTGAATATAGTTATTTCTCTGATGACGTTTGTACCTTTGAATTTTAAAATAAGACAAATAACATAAGCAACGGTAGGGTGTTGTCTCCTGACAACACCTTTAAAATCTAAACAACACATAAGACTCATATCTTTGGTGCTGTGGGGACACAGCACCCTACAAAGGCAAATTATGTGTGTTGTTGCTACAAAATCTTTTTAAACCCTATTAAAATCTCCCCTTTAACCCCAAATAATCACATTTTCGCTAAAATATCAACAATTATTACATGAGGATTAACCCTCATATTTAGGATCATTTTATGATGGATATTAGAAAATCATTTCTAGACTTTTTTCAATCTAAAGAGCACACACTTGTGCCTTCTGCACCACTGGTACCACTCGATGATGATGGTACACTTATGTTTGTTAATGCGGGGATGGTTCCGTTTAAAAGCATCTTTACCGGAGATGCACCCATTCCTAACCCTCCACGTGCAACTTCTAGCCAAACGTGTTTAAGAGCAGGTGGAAAACATAATGACCTTGACAATGTAGGGTACACAGCACGTCACCACACACTTTTTGAAATGCTTGGTAACTTCTCTTTTGGAGATTACTTTAAAAAAGAAGTGATGGCGTATTCTTGGGAGTTTCTTACTTCTGAAAAGTACTTGAATCTTCCCGTTGAAAAACTTTGGGTGACGGTACATGAAAATGATGATGAAGCCTATGTCTTATGGCAAGAACATATTAGTGTAGACCACATTGTAAGGTTTGATGATAAAGAGAACTTCTGGGCAATGGGTGACACAGGTGCCTGTGGACCATGTTCTGAAATCTTTTATGACCAAGGTGCAGAGAACTTCTCTGGCCCGGAAGATTATATGGGTGGAGAGGGAGATAGATTTTTAGAAATCTGGAACCTTGTCTTTATGCAGTATGACAGACAAGCAGATGGTACACTTGAGCCATTGCCTAAACCAAGTATTGATACAGGTATGGGACTGGAGCGTGTGGTTGCCATTAAAGAGGGTAAACTCAACAATTACCACTCTTCACTTTTCATGCCTTTCTTAGACAAGATAGGTGAACTTGTAGGGACTAAGTATGACTACGATGCAAGCAATTCTGCTTCTTACAGAGTTATCGCAGACCACTTACGTTCGGTTTCATTTTTGTTGGCACAAGGTGTGAACTTTGACAAAGAAGGACGTGGTTATGTACTTAGACGTATTATGCGTCGTGCCATTCGTCATGGTTACTTACTCGGACTACGTAAGCCGTTCATGTACCAAATGGTAGATACTTTGGTTGAGACTATGGGTGCTGAGTACAGTTACTTACCTGAGAGAGCAGAGTCTATTAAAGTTTCTATGAAACTTGAAGAAGAGCGTTTCTTCGATACGATTGAAGCAGGGATTAAACTCTTTAACAAAGAGTTGGAAGTTACAAAAGAGAGCTTTAATGGTGAAGTAGCATTTAAACTTTATGACACGTATGGTTTCCCACTTGACCTCACAGAAGACATGTTAAGAGAGAAAAACATTGCTTTAGACTCAGATGCCTTTACTGCAGCTATGGACAAACAAAAAGCACAGTCAAAAGCAGCTTGGAAAGGTACTGGAGACGCAGCGGCAACGGGTGACTTTAAGACACTTAAAGAGACACACGGTTTAAACAGTTTTATAGGCTACAAAAAGAGAAAAGTATCAACAAAAGTCTTGGCACTTTTAGACACAGACTTTAAAGAAGTGACTGGCATTGATGGCTACGGTTGGGCAATGCTTGAAGAGACTCCTTTTTATGCTGAGTCTGGTGGACAAGTAGGTGATAGTGGAGTACTCGTAGGTCGGGGTACCATTACCCCGACAATAAAAGTTGTAGACACGCAAAAATTCTTAGACATGAACCTCTCTAAAGTAGAGGGAAAACTTTCTGTGGGTGATGCTGTGACAGCTAAAGTAGATGCAAACAAAATTGAGATAGAAAAACACCACTCAGCCACGCACT
>WTAE01000190.1 GCA_013139765.1 Sulfurovum sp. | reverse complement strand
GTCTTACTATGGCTGAGTACTTTAGAGATGAAATGGGTCTAGATGTATTGATGTTTATCGATAATATCTTTAGATTTGCACAATCAGGTTCAGAAATGTCTGCACTTCTTGGTCGTATTCCTTCAGCTGTTGGTTACCAGCCAACACTTGCAAGAGAGATGGGTGCACTTCAAGAAAGAATTACATCAACAACTAAAGGTTCTATTACTTCTGTTCAAGCAGTATATGTTCCTGCGGATGACTTGACTGACCCAGCTCCTGCATCTGTATTTGCTCACTTGGATGCAACAACCGTTCTTAACAGATCGATTGCTGAAAAAGGTATTTACCCTGCGGTTGATCCATTGGATTCAACTTCAAGAATGCTTTCTCCACAAATCGTTGGTGAAGAGCACTATGACTTGGCTCGTGGTGTTCAGCAAATGCTTCAAAAATATAAAGACCTTCAAGATATCATCGCGATTCTTGGTATGGATGAGCTTTCTGAAGATGACAAACTTGTTGTTGAAAGAGCAAGAAAGATTGAAAAATACCTTTCTCAGCCATTCCACGTTGCTGAAGTATTTACAGGATCTCCAGGTGTATATGTTACACTTGATGAAACTATCGAAGGATTCAAAGGTCTTCTTGAAGGTAAATATGACGACATGAATGAAGCTGCATTCTACATGGTTGGTAATATTGCTGAAGCAATTGCTAAAAACGATAAGATTAATGCTAAATAAGCATTAATCTTTAAAGGATTAATATGGAACTTTTAAAACTAGAAATTGTTACACCAAATGGTGTAATATTTGACGGTGAAGTTAAACAAGTAAATTTACCTGGTTCTGAAGGTGAGTTTGGTGTTTTAGCTGGACATGCTGCATTGGTATCTTTACTTGATACTGGTGTGATTGTTATCAACAAAGAAGATGGAAGTGAAGTTGCAGTTGCGATTAATTCTGGATACGTAAAAGTTGAAGAAGAAAAAACAACATGTATCGTTGATGGTGCAGTAGCACTGTCAGGTGATGACTCTGATCTTGCAAAAGCACTTGAATCGGCAAAAGAACTGTTGAAGAAAACAGAATCTTCTGCTGCTGCGATTGCTTCTGCCATCTCTAAAGTGGATCAAATCGGAAAGTCACTCTAATTTGAGCACACTCGCTACTTATTTTTTTGAAAGCAGTGCAATTACTATTTTTGTACTGCTTTTACTTTCTGTCTATTTTGTAGCAACCTTTTGGGTTTTTTTAGACAGATACTACATTTTAAACGCTCGCATTTCTGCAGAGGGTAATTCACTTAAAGCACTCTACACAGGCCAGTCAAAATCAGTGGCAACAAACTCACTTATTTTTACTTATCTGTCTCGTGTGAACACACCAAACAAGGCTATACTTGAAGCGGCATCTTCTGATGCCATACGTGTCTCAACCAAAGGGCTTACCTGGCTCTCTATCATCGCTTCTACTTCACCGTTTATTGGTCTTTTTGGAACCGTCATCGGTATACTTGAAACCTTTTCAAAATTAGGTTCACAGTCTTCTGCTTCACTCTCTGTGGTAGCCCCTGCTATTTCAGAAGCGCTTATCGCAACAGCTGCTGGTATTGCAGTGGCCATCTTTGCCTATACTTTCCACCTTATTTTAAAACGTAAAGCGTATGAGCTCTCTTCTTTACTCTCTTCTCAGGCAGAAGTGATACTTTCACAAGTAAGTGATGACTAAATGTTTTCTTGGGATGACAGTCCAGACCTGAACATTACACCACTTGTTGACGTGATGTTAGTACTTATGGCCATACTCATGGTTACTGCACCCACCATTACTTTTCAAGAACAGATCACTTTACCCCATGGTTCTCAAACCAAACATGTTTCTAAACCTAAAACACTCACAATTCGTATGGACCAAGACAAAAAGATTTATCTGAATAAAGACACTTACAATTTAGATACTTTTGCAGATGACTTTGTGAATCAATCGGTCAAATATGACAAAACATCTGAAGTATACATTCGTGCAGATGAAGAACTCAAATATAAAAATGTCATGTATCTGTTAAAATCAATCAAAGCGGCTGGTTTCGAAAATGTCTCTTTGATTACTCAATGAGAGCTAAGTCTTCTACTCTCATCTCTGGTGTGGTGGCTGTAGGTATTTACCTTTTGCTTGTCACCTTACTGCTTGTTTACTTTAACACACGTCAAACCCAAAAATCTGTACATTATGTCAAGAAAAATGAGAACCGTATACGTGTAAGTATGGGTGGCCCTAAAACAGAGGTCAAGAAGAAAAAAGAGAAAGTGATAGAGAAGAAAAAACCACAAGTAAAGAAAAAAACGAAAGAACGTATCAAAAAAGAAAAAGACACAAGAAAAAAAGTTATTAAAGAAAAAGTGGTCAAAAAAGTTAAAGTAGCTAAAAAGCCAAAAAAGATTGAGAAGAAAGCACCACCTAAAAAAGTGAATAAACCTAAAGACTTGTTTGCTTCGGTAGCCACCAAGAAAAAACCTGAAAGAAAAAAAGTTAAAGAGAAGACGGTCAAACAGAAAGTTCTAGCTAAGAAAGAAGTGAAAAGTGCTTCTGAACTTTTCTCCGAGTCATTGAAAGAACAGAAAAGAAGTGACTCAGGCATAGAGAATGCCTATTTAGCAGCGATAGAAGAAAAACTCAAAGGTTGGCCTGCACAGAGTGAATATGCAGGCGAAAGTGTTAAAGTATGGTTGAAAGTTGAGACGGATGGCTCTTTTATCTTTAAAATACGCTCAGCATCTTCTAACGATGATTTTAACGAAGAGCTCATTGTCTACCTAGAACAACTTCAAAAGTTTGGTTTTGGACCACATAAAGGTGACAGAGCTTACGAGATAGATGTTGAGTTTATCGCAAAAGATTAAATACACTTCCCCTATACAAATATTTATTATTTAAACAATTGATTTAATACTATCTTAATAAATAAGTTATTATAATACTTATGTTTGTATTTAATCTTATAACTACACACTGAGCCAAACTCTCTGTAAAACAGATTGAGGGCTATACTAATTATTACATTATTGGGACACTTTGAAATAGTTTTTACTATTTCTTTACGAAAAGGGTATATTTTTTGCCCTAAAAAAACAAGGGAAATTTTATGAAAAAGAATGTTTTATCATTGCTAGCTGTATTGGCAGTTAGTGGTCTTGCTTATGCAGGTGGGGATTATATAGAAGCTGAACCTATACCGATACCGGCTGTAGACTACTCTGCATTTTACATTGGTGCAGGTGTTGGACAAGGGGTTGTGAACAATGACCAATCACAAGAAGAGATGACGAGTACAACACTCATGCTTCAAGCAGGATATCAGTACAACCAGTATGTAGCACTAGAAGGTCGTTATACCTTTGGATTTAATATGGATTACGATTCAGGGATTACTAGAAATATCTCAGATGATTATGATGGAGATTTCTCTGCTTGGGGGATTTATGTGAAACCCATGTACCCTATAGGAAACTTTTCACTCTATGCTTTACTGGGCTATGGTGGTGTAAGTCTGGACAGTCTTGAACTGGGCGATGCTTATGAAAGTGGATTCCAGTGGGGACTTGGTGCTAGTTATACCTTTGAAGAAAGCATTGTGGTATTTGCAGACTATGTGCAGTTGTATGATGATGAAGGCTTTGATTACAGAGCAACGTTAGAAGATGTAGATGCTGATACGTGGAACATTGGCGTATCTTATAAATTTTAAAAAGGGATAGAAAATGAAAACAAAACAACTAAAAGCACTTACAACAGTGTTGGCTTTCTCTACACTCTTGGCGTTTACAGGATGTGATGAAGAGGGGTTACCTTCTGAGTATCAATTGGTTGGAGGAAATAGTTTAGCTGTGGCTTCGCAAGGTTTAACCCAAGCATCTGATCCAGTATTATTGACAACGCCACCTCCATCTGCGACATGTGAGGAAGCTACAGAAGCAGAGTATGGAACTATCGAATTCAGAATAGATGAAAACCTCACACAAGTCTGGCTAGCCAAAAATCTTGGTGCAAGTCGAATTGCTACAGACTTTAATGATACGGAAGCTTATGGTGACCGTTACCAATGGGGACGTGCTACTGATGGACATGAAAAAAGAGACTCTAATATTACTCTGACACAAGCAGATATTATTGAAGTTGAACATGGCGAATTTATTATTAATAGGCTTATTTTAGAACAACTTCCACAAATACATATATTGTCATTTGACTGGGTTGAACCTAGTGTCGATGACAATGGTTCTTTAAGAACTGAAGGTTGGAGTAATGAAGAGACTTCCACTCAAGTGTGTCCTTGTGGATATGTGGTACCTTCTCTTAACGACTTCTTTATTTTAGGTAATGCAACAAACGGTACCTTTCCTCAAGATCTTAAATTGGTTTTTTCAGGAACAAGAAATTTCCAGTCGGGTGAGGACGAAATACATACCTATCCTTTTGGGTATTATTGGACAAGAGACCGTCCAAGCTTTAGTGGAGCGTATTTAGTTGATATTTTTGATGATGCAGGAATTGAAATACGTCTGAATATAGGAAATAGAGCAAATGGAAATGCCATAAGATGTATTAGGCAAGATACTTCAAACTATGATACACCCATTCAAATTGATAACTAAAATTAATTATTAGACTATCTACACTATGTCAGAGCTTTCTGGCATAGTAATTTTCTACACTACCTAAAATTAATATCTTTCTCTCTATATACTTACTTTTTATATCTTCTTACACCATAATATTGATATACTTACAAAGAATTTACAAAAGGCTAAACTATGGGTCAAGAGACATTTATAAAAGGTAAAGACTGTGCTTTGGAGACGAGTATATCTCTTATGCAAGAGAAGTTGGAAAAACATGACATACACATCAGAGAAGCTTCTTGGCTAAATCCTGTGCCTTATGTGCATTCTGTACATATACAAGATGCAAAATGTAATTTGATGTTTACCAATGGTAAGGGGGTAAGTGAAAAGTCTTCTTTGGCATCTGCTTTGGGTGAGTATTTTGAACGCATAAGTTGTAACTACTTTTTTGCTGACTATTATTTGGGTGAAGAGATCGCTCAAGGTGACTTTGTGCATTACCCCAATGAAAAATGGTTTGTAGGTGAAGAGGCTATTCAAAATGGAATTTTAGATGATTCTCTATGGGCACATTATAACCCTGAAGAATCTTTGGAGCCTGAATCCCTTTTTGATTTAAACTCAGGGGCAGGGGAGAGAGGGGTTTGTGCCCTTCCTTTTCAAAGACAAAGTGATAAAAAAGAGATTTATTTCCCTGTGAACATCATAGGAAACCTCTATGTTTCAAACGGTATGTCCGCAGGGAATAACCAAGATGAAGCACGTGTACAAGCTTTAAGTGAAATCTTTGAACGTTATGTGAAAAATAAAATTATAGCGGAAGAGATTTGTTTGCCGCAAATCCCTGAAGAGGTATTGGCACGTTTTCCTCATATTGTGGCATCATTAGAAAAACTAGAAACGTATGGCTATAAACTGCGTGTTTGTGATGCTTCTTTAGGGGGAGAATACCCTGTCATCTCGGTGACACTCATAAACCCTAAAAACGCTTCTGTCTTTGCCTCTTTTGGTGCACATCCTAGTTTTGAAGTAGCTCTTGAACGTACAGTGACAGAACTTTTACAGGGCCGAAGCATAGATCA
This sequence comes from Sulfurovum sp., assembly GCA_013139765.1. GTDB lineage: Bacteria > Campylobacterota > Campylobacteria > Campylobacterales > Sulfurovaceae > Sulfurovum. The sequence goes on along the minus strand of WTAE01000190.1, from coordinate 25,431 downwards.
AGTTGATGACTTTAGCATTCCCTCTTTCTCTTCTTCTGAAGTGGCAGATCCACATAACTTAGTAGAACACTTCATTAACTCTACAGGGCTCATCTCTTACCGATTTTTCAACACAAGTCCTGACTTCGATTTTGTAGATTGGGAATATGGTGCTGACACAGAAAATGAGTTTAAAACCCTTTCTCAAAAAATAGAAAACATGGGCTATGAGATTTACATTGCTGAGTACACACATCTTGATATGTATACCTGTCGTGTGTTGGTACCAGGTATGTCAGAGATTTACCCGATCACAGACTTACTCTGGGAAAACAACAATGAAGGAGCGTACTTCCGTGAGTATATACTCTCTTTAGATTGTTTAGAAGAAGAAGGTTTAGTCTCAGTGTTAGAAAACTTAGAAGATGCCAGCATTGTGGATGAAATGAAAGTGGCAGCCTTTATGGGTATCGCAGCAGATGCAGGTACAGGCTGGGCTTCTTTACAAGTGGGAACACTCAAAGCAATGATTGCTTTTGCTTTGCAAGACTTAGAAAAAGCACATGAGTTTACTTTGTGGACACTACACATCTCTGACTTAAGTGAAGAAGATAAGAAAATACACCACTGTTTGGCAGCACTTTTGGAAATTGAATTTGATGAAGATAAATCTTTTTCTGACTACAAAAATGCATTATCGATTCTCTATACAGAGGAAGTGTTGACTGATGCCCTAGGTATATTTGAAGCAAAAGAGACCTTTTATGGTTTACATTTTCCTGGTCTAAGTCTTGAAGGCTTTGAAAAACACTTACTTTTACTGCAAACCTATGCAAAGCTTCATAGTGCCAAAGACAAATGTTGGAAGACGTTAACCATTGCTTAACACATCCTTGCTACAATACTTAAAAAACAAAGGGTTAGTGTGAAAAAATTATCTTTTATATGGTTGTCGTTTGTTTTACTTTCTGTCAACCTTTTGGCCGTGGATGCCTCTTTAAAAATAGAAAAAAATGTGGAACAACGCGCGCATATAGCACTAGTGGATGCCTCTAGTGTTAAAGATGCAAGAGCCTTTTCTATTTTCCTCTCAGATTTTAAAATATCAGGACATTTTTTAGCAGACAGTAAAACATACAGTGGAGATATAAGTACCAACTTCATCGCCCCAAATTTAAAAAGCAAAGAGTATGTTTTAAAATATGCTTTAAACAAAAGTAGTGGTTCTAAACTTTTAATTCGTCTTTTTAAAGCTTCAGACGGCACACAAATTTTTAAAAAAAGTTATGCTATTAAAGGCACAGCAAAACTTCCTTTTCTTATACACAAAGCAGTAAGCGATGTAAACAAAGCACTCAAATACCCAGACATTTCGTGGATAAACCGATATATCGTCTATGCCACGTATACCACACCAGGAAAGAGTGAAATACGCCTTTCTGACTATACCTTCTCTTACACCAAAACGGTGATAAAAGGTGGGTTAAACCTTTTTCCTAAGTGGGCAGACAGCAAACAACATAGCCTCTATTATACCTCTTATAAAGGCTTAGTACCCACTTTGTATAAACTCAACATCTATAACGGAAGCAAACGTAAAATTATCTCTTCAGAAGGTATGTTGGTTTGTTCGGATGTCTCTAAAAATGGCTCAAAAATATTACTCACCATGGCACCTCATGGGCAGTCTGATATTTATGAACTCAATGTGGCAACAGGCGCTAAGATTAGGGTAACAAACTTTAAAGGTATTGATGTAAATGGACGTTATATTAACAATGAAAAGTCTGTACTTTTTGTTTCAAACCGCTTAGGTTATGCCAATGTCTTTAAAAAACCCTTACGTTCATCTGCCACATCACAAGTCGTGTACCATGGTCGTAATAACAATGCCTGTGATGCACATGGCGACAGAATTGTGTATGCCAGTAGAGAGAGTAACAAAGCATTTGCCAACAATACTTTTAACATTTATCTAGGCTCTACACGTAGCTCTAAGACACGAGCCATTACCAGTACAGGAAGCAACCAATTCCCTCGTTTTTCACAAGATGGAAAAGTGCTTTTATACCTGAAACAAAAAGGGGGACGTACTTCTGTTGGCTATACTAACTTAGCAAGTTTCCAATCGGTACTCTTTCCATTTTCTGGCAAAAAAATACAATCTATAGATTGGTAAATCTTTCAACAAGGACACATAATGACATATAAAATACTTGCCTTAACGGCACTTTCTAGTTTAGTTTTTTTAGGGTGTGCACAAACAGCACCTGACTTAAATGGTTCAGGCAATGTTTCTGGTGCAGATGCTCTCTCTGGTGACACTGTAAGCATTGATGAGACTGGATATGGTAATGGTTACAACAGTAGTAGCGACGGTTTTAAATCGCTTTACTTTGATTTTGGAAAGTATGCTATCTCTTCAGACATGGAAGCGAGTATGCAAAAAAACATTCAAGTGGCCACGGGAACTTCTTCAAAAATAAAAATTGAAGGAAACTGTGATGAATTTGGTACAGATGAGTACAACTATGCTTTAGGACTCAAACGTGCCAAAGCAGTCAAAGACAGCTTGCTTGCGCAAGGTGTGGCTTCAAGCAAAATGGTTTTAGTAAGTTTTGGAGAAAGTTCTCCTGTCTGTCAAGAGTCTAGTGATAGCTGTTATAATAGAAATAGACGTGTTGATATGCGTTTAGTACGCTAAATACATGACAAACTCTCTCTTGAAGCGATATCTTTCGGCTTTACTTCTCACCACGCTCTTTCTCTCTGCAGAGTCTTCACTTTTTGGTTTTGGTCCAGATGAAGACGTGCGTAAAAAAACATCAAATAGTAGCACAATGTCTTTCTCTTCACTGAATCAAAAGATGATGGAACAAGAGGAGAGGATTGATGGTTTAACTACCATTATTGAAGGTTTATCTGCTTCTTTAAATACCCTACAAACGCAAAATATTGAGAAAGAAAATTCAAATACAGCTGAGACAGATATTCTACTTAAAAAACTTGTTGTGATGATTGATGAGATTAATAGTAAGTATGTGAGTAAAGAAGAATTAAAAGATTTTTTAATAAAATTTGATAAAAAAAATTCTGTGAAAAAGACAAAAAGTGAAAAAAAGCTTAAGGTTAAGGCGGAGAAAAGCCCTTCAAAGCTTTATAGTGAGGGTGTAAGACATTTCGTAAAACAACGCTATAATGAAGCTAGAAAAAGGTTTACACTTACGCAGAGTAAGAACTATAAGCCAGCTGCATCTAATTATTATTTAGGTGAGATTGCCTACTATACAAAAAATTATGAAGATGCCATTTTTCACTATAAGAAGTCTGCAGGGCTGTATGATAAAGCCTCTTATATAGACACACTTCTTTTACACACGGCAATATCGCTCGATAAAACGGGCAAGAAAGATCAGGCAAAAGTTTTCTATGAAAATATCATAGAGAATTACCCTGAGAAGAAAACAGCAAAAATCGCTCGAAGGAGAGTGGAAAGGTTATAGTTATGAAGTGGAAGCTACTATTAGCCTTGAGTGTCTCTACACTCATCATGGCTGAAATCCCTCAAGAGTTTCCTTTTAAAGGAATAGAAACTATCCCCATAGCAAAAACAGTATTTAAACAAGTAAGCAGAAGTGGAAACGAACGTATTGTAGATCTTAGTGGCAAAGATTTTATACTCGTTTCTGTAAGAGAAGTAGGCAGTGATGGACGTTTTTACGCTGTAGACTCAGATGGGACAGTCTGGTGGAGTGGGCCGGTGACTTCAGGTGCACCACAGTTTAAAAGCCCGTCAGGTATTTTCCCTATTATCCAAAAGAAACGTTATCACATGTCTACAGTTTTTCCTGACCCTAGTGGTATTAATAACATGAATTATATGATGAAGTTTACCAATAGAGGACATGCTTTACATGAAGGTTCTGTAGACTGGATGTCTCATGGATGTATTCACATAGATCCTAAAGATGTACCTGCTGTTTATAGATGGAGTACTTTTCAAACAAAAGTAGTCATCACCAGGCATACGTATATGCCTTATGCTAAAGAGGATTTACGTAGGATTTATGGGACAAAATAGATCTTTTCTTACTATGTTTACATTGGGTTAGTTAAAAGGTGATATCCTCTCTAAGCCTCACTAAAGTTTGCTTGGCTAAAATAACAAAAATTTAATTTATGAGGATTAATCATGACAATTACAAATGAAAATTGTGTCGTAGGTATCGAGTACGAAGTAAAAGAAGCAGGAACTACTGAAATAGTAGACTCTAACAAAGGTGCACAGCCACTAGAATTTATGATGGGTAAACAGCAAATTATTCCTGGTCTTGAGTCAGCACTTACAGGTATGACTGTAGATGAAGCTGGAGATATTATCGTAAAAGCTGCAGATGCGTATGGTGATGTAAACCCAGAAGCTATGCAAACACTTCCAAAAGATCAATTTGAAGGTGTAGACTTGGTTGCAGGTATGACACTTTATGGTCAAAATGAAGATGGTCAAACAACACAAGTGATTGTAAAATCATTTGACGATACAGAAGTGAATGTAGACTTTAACCACCCATTGGCTGGTAAAGACTTAATGTTCTCTGTAAAAGTACTAAGTGCAAGAGAAGCAACAGCAGATGAAGCAACATCTGGTGTTGTTGGTGGAGCACCTGAAGAGGGTGGTTCATGTGGTACAGGGTGTGGTTGTCACTAATCCCATTTGTGTATACACCAGCTACTTTATGTAGCTGGTATATTTTTATTTCTATCCCAATTTAACAGTTCTTTTCCTCTTTCTCTCTTTTTCCAACTTTTCCTTTATTTTTATGATATACTAAATATAATAAGTTATATTTATACATTTGAATACTTTTGAGGCTTGACATGGATAACTCTGAAAACCTTTTTGACATTAATACACTACTAAAAACCCTTACCGTGCATTTACGCCATGTGGCTGAAGAAAAGCACATTGATCTTATTTATGACATGCATACGAGTATACCTCGAGAGTTAAGAGGAGACAATGTCGTCTTAGAACGTTTACTCACTACCTTACTTACCTTTATTTACAAACATACAGACAGACCTGAGTTACTTTTAACTTTGGATGCAACAGAGGATTTCCTTTATGAAGAAGATATCTCTTTTATACTTGAAAAAACCAATATAGATAAAGATCAAATATTAGCATTTTTAGAAACAGGCTTGGGTAAAGACCTCGATAGTTTAAATGGAAAAATTGTCTATGAACCCGGCATGGATGTACATTTAAAGATCCCTTTTAAAATAGGTGAATTAGGCTTTAGAAGACATTACCGTTTGCCTTTTACTGCAATGCTAAAAAAGAAAGTACTTCTAGTTATTGACAGTGAAAATCTTACAACAAGCATTGCGAATATGTTTAAATATTTTCAATATGAAGTGGATATAGGCTCTCAAAAAGAGGCTTTAGATTTACTTGCTTATGATTTAGTAATCATTGAAGACTGTTTAGTCTTTGAGAGTTTTGTAGATCTTATGAAAAAAGCGCAAAAAAAGAAAGATGTGAAATGTGTCTTAATTGGTGAAGATGGAAAACAAGATTGTGCCTGTGGTAATGCCCTCTCCATGCATTTGAATAAACCTGTTACCCAGGAGAGTATTTTTGAACTTATTATTTCTTTGTTTGATCATGTGTCACCTCTAGAGAATGATGTAGAGCCTTTTGAAGATCTCCCTGAAGAGAGTAGTGAACTTTTAGACATTAAGGCATTGTTTGCTGCACATGAACACCACGATAAAGAAGATGTGGTTGTACATCAATTAGATAGCTTAATTGAGAGTAAGCAATCTGCAGATGTGCAAGTGTTAAATATTGACTTGGGTCTGGTGAATGCTAAAAAAATGGGATTAAACTACAAAGTTGAATTAAAAAACTTTTTAGATATTTTTGATCATTCCGATATTTATTTTAGACAAATAGTGGGTGAAGTATCTACCTATAAAATCAAAGAATTTTGTATTGATTTAGAACAAAAATCAAAAGCTATTGGTGCAGAGAGTATGTCAAATTTTGCAGATGTCGTGAGTCTTATTTTTGTTTATGATAAGTTAGACTTGCTACCCATTTATCCGGGTAGATACCATATAGAATTACAAAAACTCGTGATAGAAATTGGCCGTTACTTAGACAAGTAATTACCCTTCATATTTTTCAAAACTATCTTTTTTTACACCACAGTCTGGACATTCCCAATCCTCAGGGATGTCTTCAAAAGCAGTACCTGGTTCAATGCCTGAATCGGGGTCTCCTACAGCAGGGTCATAAATATAGTCACAGACGGTACAGATGTATTTTTGGCTCATTGCAAACTCCTTTTTGTTTACTCTAGTATCTCTGTGTGTAATCAGTGTTGAGTTAATGTAAAAATGGTAAAATACATTAATAATTAAACAAGGATACGTATGTCAATCAAATGTGCATTTTTATTTCCAGGTCAAGGTTCTCAGTCTTTAGGGATGGGTCAAGATTTTTTTAACAACTCTGAGGTTGCAAAAGAGATGCTTTTAGCAGCAAGTACACGAACAGGTATAGACTTTGAAAATCTTCTTTTTGAAGAGAATACGCTTTTAGGGCAAACAGAATATACGCAACCTGCTATTTTACTTGTAGGGGCTATGGCACATAAATTGTTTACAGATGCTACAAACATTAAGCCTGTCCTAGCCATGGGTCACTCTTTGGGTGAGTTTACTGCACTTGTTGCTGTAGACGCTTTAGATGCGATTGACGCGGTTGAACTGGTAAACTTAAGAGGTAAACTTATGGCTGAAGCGTGTTCGAAACAAGAGGTAGGCATGCTTGTCTGTCTTGGCCTTTCAGATGAAGCGGTTGAAGAAGTGTGTGAAGCACAACGTGCTGAAGGTAAATCTGTTTGGGCGGTTAACTATAACTCAGATGGGCAAATCGTTATTGCTGGGATTAAAAAAGACCTTGAGACTTTAGTTCCTGTACTCAAAGATGCCAAAGCTAAAAGAGCAATGTTACTTGATATGTCTGTGGCTTCTCACTGTCCACTACTCGAGTCTGCTTCGGCACCACTAGAGGCAAAACTCAAAGAGATACTGAAAGATGGGTTTATTGCGCCAGTGATTTCAAATGTGACGGCTAAACCTTATAATACAAAAGAAGAAGCGCTTGACTTGTTGCCTCAACAGTTGGTGAAGCCTGTGCTTTATAAACATTCTATGGCTGCGATTGATGATGAGGTGGATTGTTATATTGAGTTTGGAAATGGGAATGTCTTAAAGGGGCTCAATCGTAAGGCTACGAAGAAGCCTCATTTTAATGTTTCGGATATGGCTTCTTTGGAAGCAACTATTGAGGCGATTAAAGAATTATCGTAAGTTACATATTTAATTGATTTAACTGCCATGTTCGTTGACTGTGGCATTGTTTCTCTTTTCTTTTTTTAATAAAAGAAACAAAAAATCGTCGTGACTCTCGAATCGCTCCGCTTTCAAGGGCGTTCGCCACGACAGTGCACGCGTTGCGTGATTAATGGATGTGGCTTCGCCACTTGAAAGGTTTACATGAAAATTGCTATTATGGGGGCTATGCCTGAAGAGGTGGAGCCTATTGTTTCTCAGCTTGATAATTTGAAGAAGACAGTGTATGCTGCCAATACCTATTATGAGGGTTCTTATAAAGGACAAGAGGTTGTTGTGGCTTATTCGAAAATAGGGAAAGTGTTTGCAACGTTGACTGCGACGATACTTATTGAAAAATTTAACTGTGATACTTTACTTTTTTCTGGTGTGGCTGGGGCAATTTCTGATGATTTGAAGATTGGTGATTTAATTATTGCGGATGGGCTTTGTCAGCATGACTTGGACATTACTGCTTTTGGTCATCCTTATGGCTTTGTACCTGAGGGGGAAGTGTGTATCCCTACAGATGTATCTTTGCGAAATATTGCCAAAGAAGTGGCAAGTAACAAAGGTTTAACACTGAAAGAAGGTGTCATTGCCACAGGAGATCAGTTTGTAGCCAATGCAGAGCGTAAAGACTGGATAGGGGATACCTTTAAAGCAGCTGCCTTGGAGATGGAAGGTGCTTCTGTGGCCGTGGTTTGTTCCGCGCTTGACATTCCATTTTTCATTTTACGTGCTATCTCTGACTCTGCAGATATGGATGCTAGTTTTAACTTTGATGAATTTTTAGAGTCTTCAGCAAAAATCTCTGCAAACTTTATTCTGAGTATGGTAGCTGCCATTCAAGCAGAGTAAGAAAATAAGTGGATAAGGAAAAACGTGGACGATAATCTAAGAAGGGCAAAAGCCAAAACAATGCCAATGAGTAAAAAGTTACTCAAAGTTATTGGTAAAACCAATGGAGAATTTAAACTCATTGGTGAGGGTGACAAAATACTTGTGGGCTTGAGTGGTGGGAAAGACTCCCTCTCTTTGATTCATGCACTGAAACACATGCAACGTCACGCACCTTTTCGTTTTGAGTTTGAAGCCTGTACCATTCAGTATGGAATGCCTGGTGAAAAGTATGATTTTTTAACAAAACATTGTGAAGAGTATGAAATCAAACACCATGTATTTGAAACCAACATTTTTGATGTTTCTCAAGATAGCATACGTGAAAACTCTTCTTTTTGTTCTTACTTTTCGCGTATGCGTCGAGGGGCACTTTACTCTTTTGCAGAAGAACATGGTTTTAACAAAGTAGCCCTTGGACATCATTTTGATGACACAGTGGAAAGCTTTTTTATGAACATGTTTTACAATGGAAGTATGCGTGCGTTGGCACCTATTTACAAAACAAGCAGAGGATTTCACCTCATACGACCACTGATTCAAGTAAGAGAAACACAACTGCGTGGATTTGCAGAAGACAACAACTTACAAGTCATTGGTGATGAAGCCTGTCCTGCCATGCTCAAAGATGTAAAAATGCCTCATGCCAGAGCATCAACCAAAGCATGGTTGGCAGGACTTGAAAAAGACAATAAAGACGTGTTTAAAATGTTCAAAGCGTCTTTTAAACATATACACGATGATACTTTTTTGGACCCAGAACGCTGGGACAGAGATGACATTTAGCCCAATGATGAAACAGACCCTGCCTTTGCTTTTATGTGTGACACTAGGGCTTTCTAAAGAAGTCTCTGTGCCGATACAATTTACGGTAGATTTGGCAAAAAAATGTGAAGTGCTTATGTTACATCAAACTCCCGACAGAAAAGCCAAAAAAATTCACACCTGTGCTTCTATTGGCGATAAAGTACGTAACTTGGGATGTCAAAGAGCCATCACACAAGAAGCATTGGATGCAATGCCTGAAACCGAACGTACCTACATGGCATGGAAACACCCCGTTTGGTGTAAGGTAGCTGTGGGTAAAAAAGTGGGTTGGGTACAAAAGCAGTATTTAAAAGAGGATACAGAGTAATGAGAGAAAGTTTTAAAAGTACAAGTGCGGGACGCATAGACAAAATTTTAGCAGGTCAGCTTGATGTGAGCCGAAACCAAGTAGAAAAACTTGTGAAAGATGGACAAGTTTCCGTCAATGGCAAAACTATTTTAAAGACAAGTTTTAAAGTCAGTGAAGATGACGAAATACACTACGAATTTTTAGAAGCTGAAAAAAGAGTGGCACCTGCTATAGACTTTGACGTTGAAGTCTTGTATGAAGATGAGTATCTTTTGGTGGTTAATAAACCTTCAGGTCTTGTTGTTCATCCTGCCCCTTCGGTTAAAGACCCTACCTTGGTTGACTGGCTTATTCATAAAGGCATTTCACTCTCTACCATTTCAGGAGAAGAGCGTCACGGAATTGTACACAGAATAGACAAAGAGACAACGGGTGCCTTGGTAGTGGCAAAAGACAATAAAACACATGAGAAGCTCTCTGAACAGTTACAAGACAAGAGTATGGGACGTTTTTACCTGGCATTGATTGATTGTCCTTTAAAAGATGATATTGCGGTGAATAAACCCATAGGGCGTAACCCAAAGAATAGACTGAAAATGGATGTGGTGGAGCATGGTAAGTCAGCCAAAACTGCTTTTGTAAAATTGGCACAGACAGACCATGATGTTGAACTCATTGCTGCAAAACTCTTTACAGGGCGTACCCACCAAATACGTGTGCACCTCAATACCCTAGGTCGACATATTTTAGGGGATGATTTGTATGGATATAAAATTAAAAGAGACAAAGTGCAAAGAGTGTATCTTCATGCGTATATGCTTTACTTAGTACACCCACATACGGGTGAAAAGATGGAGTTTTTGGCACCACTTTTTGATGATATGACCGCATACATTAGTAAATATTTTGACGAAGATCTCGTTTCTGAAAAAATAAACCCACTCACATTGGGTGAAAAATTTAAACAATTTAATGCAGAGTAGGTAAAAATGCCACATTTAAAAGTAACACCCTTTGACCGCACAATTATCGCTGAAAAGGTAAAAGATTCAAACATTATGACTTCGGTTTCTCATGCCATGACAACGGATGACATACTTATTGGGGTAGAACATGCCGGCGAAGAGTTTCTTCTGCAACTTAAGTCTGATGAGAAAGCCTATTTATTAAAATACGACAAAGTCACGAGACCTTTAAAAGTGAACATTTTAAAAGAAGCGTTAGGCCTTGTGTCTGAGGAGTTAGGTCTAGAAGTACTCTCTTCAAACATTGCGCTTTCAAGTACTAAAATGGAACCTTCTTCAAAGTATTTAAAAAAGATAGAAGATTTTGAAAATATCACTTACCCAAAAGAAAAAGTCTCTGTTGAGGTTGGTTTTGGTTCAGGTAGACACTTACTGTATCAAGCACAAAAGAACCCTGACACACTTTTTATAGGGTTGGAGATCCATACCCCTTCAGCACAGCAACTCCTCAAACAGGTTGAACTGCAAGGATTAGACAACATTTGGGTCGTGAACTATGATGCTAGACTCTTTTTAGAAATGTTGCCTTCAAACATATGTACACAAATTTTTGTACACTTTCCTGTCCCCTGGGATAAAAAGCCACAACGTAGGGTCATTTCAAAAAGTTTTTTAGCAGAGTCTATGCGTGTGCTTCATGTTGAGGGACGTTTGGAGTTAAGAACAGACAGTGATAAGTACTTTTGGTACGCGCTTGAAACCTTCTTCTCTGTGCCTAAAATGCAACTTGAAGTACGTAAAAATGAAGCCTTGGAAGTGACCTCTAAGTACGAAGCAAGATGGCTCAGACAAGAAAAAGATATCTATGATGTGTATGTAACTTGTAAAGAAGAATCAACTGAAAAAAACGAAACCATAGACTTTAATTTTAATGATGTAAAATATACCAAAGGGATAGAAGAACGCTTGCCTAAAAAAGCTTTGGTTTTTGACGGGTATTTTGTACATTTTGAACGTATTTTTAAAGTCACAGATGAATCTTTGTTGATTAAATGTGCTTTTGGTAGTTTTGATAGACCTGAACATAAATATATTTTCTTGCAAAAAGAGTCTTGTCGTTACTTTGTTTCCGAACCGGTAAAAACAGGGGTAAATCTTTTAGCACATCAAAAACTAATGCAGCAGTTGATGCTCATAGAAGGCTAAACAATGTCAAATGTCATTCAAGCTTCAAACTTAACACTTGCCTACGATAAGGGAAGAAAAGAGATCATCAAAGATGCTAATTTTAGCATCAAAAAAGGTGACTTTGTCTTTATTACAGGGCCCAGTGGTTCAGGAAAATCTACCTTACTTAAATCTTTGTATGGACAGCTCAAACCCAGCAAAGGCAACCTTGTGGTAGGTGGCAATGACTTGGCACACATTAGTCGCGGTAAACTTCAAGAGCTTCGTACCCATATGGGCATTATTTTTCAAGACTATAAACTTGTAAATGAATGGAATGTGTCTAAAAATGTTGTTTTACCTCTGATGATTAGAGGGTATTCTAATGAAATTCAAGAGACGCAAGCACGTAGACTACTCAAACATGTAAAACTTTCAGATGCAGGAGAGAGATATCCTTTAGAACTCTCAGGTGGGGAGCAGCAAAGGGTTGGTGTGGCACGTGCGCTCTCTAGTAACCCTGTGGTCATCCTTGCAGATGAACCGACAGGAAACTTGGATGACTACTCTTCGAATGTAATTTGGGATTTGATGGAAAACGCTTGTCAACAACTTGAGACCACAGTTTTGGTTGTGACACACAAAATACCAACTATTTTTTCACTGCCGTATAGACATTTTATTATTGAAAGCAAGGGTGTATATGAAGTCCATTAAACATCATCTTATGTTCATTTTTCCCTTGATGGCAATTTTATTAGGGATAGAGTTTTATTTGGTCTTTGAACGTACCACACACAGCTACGAAAAAACCCTTACCGCTGGCTATACCATGCTTGTGGTGGCAAAAAAACCACTTAACATGGACACGCTTAAAAACTTAAACTCACATATCTCATCTTCTAAACAAGTAGAACGTGGAAACATTGTTTCGGAAGTGGTCAAAGGGGTGAGTAAAAGTAACTCAGATGCCATTTTAAAGGCACTGCCTTACTTTTACAACATTGGTTTAGATGCCTATGTGCATACCTCTGAGTTAGAGAAAATTAAAACAGACCTTGAAGCAGATACAAACATTAGAAGGGTTGAAACTTTTGGCTCTTCGTACAATGCCAGCTATAAACTCTTTTCTTTTGTGAAATTCACATTAAAAGTGTTTATTTTGTTTATGGGGATTGTCTCTTTGTTACTCATCATTAAACAGATGGAGATATGGAAATACGCACACAAAGAGCGTATGCAAGTCATGGAGATATTTGGTGCACCTTTGATGTTACGTTCGGGGGTACTTTTTCGTGTGGCCTTGGTAGATGCCATTTTTGCTACACTGTTTGTCTCAGGTGTTTTTCTTTACGTGAAGTTCTTCTGGGCCGCACAAAGTGGGGTAGAGATGATGATGAAAAATCAAGAAGCACTTTTTAAAGTAGGAGACATCGGTATTTTACTAGGTTCTGCTGTGTTCATTGTTGTGCTTGCTGTCTATTCTGTGGTTTTTTCTAACAAGGGAGTGCAGGAGTGAAATCCTTCCTTTTAGTCTGCACCCTGGGTTTAGTGTTTTTGTATGGGGCAAGCACTACGAGTAAAATCAAAGATTCAAAAAAAGACCTCACGGTGACTTCAAGTGCAAAAACAAAAACCAATAGACGTTTAGGGAAAATTGCCAAAGATATCAAGGCTGCAGAGAAAGACATTGTCTACTTGGAAGCCAAAATTGACAAACTGGCTTTGAGTCAAAACAAAAGTGAAAAACAGTATGAAATTTTAAAAAAAGAGCTTGTTAAGTCTGAAAAAGAGTTTAAAAGCACTTCGTCAGAGTTAGACAAAAAAAGAAAAACGTTTATCTCTCTACTCTCTGAACAATTTTCTGTGGTGTTTGCTTTAGAACAAGACCATGAACCTACCCAAGAGTCTATCATTTTACATGAAGTCTATATGGCGTATAAAAAGCAAAATGCTAAAAACTTAGCGTCTTTACGTAAAGAGATAGGCAGTCTTAAAACACGTAAACAATCAAAGTTGAACTTACGTAACAAAACGAAGAAAGACATTGCGTCTATTGTTAAAAAGAGAGAGAGTTTTGCACAAAAGAAGAAGGCCAAAGAGAAGTTACTCAAAAAACTTTCTGTGGATGAGGGAAAATACAATTCAAAACTCATTAAAATTGTGGACAAACAAAACTCTTTACGGAGTACATTGGCTAAGTTAAATATTTTACATGGCCAAGAGGTGGAAGAAGCACGTAAAATAGCTGCTGCGAAAAAAGAAGCCATGCGTTTAGAAAAAGCGAGACAGCAAAATATACGTAAAGCCAAAGCTTTAGCCCGTGCCAAAGCACGTAAAGCCAAAGAGGCATTGCGTATAGCCAAAACAGAAGAAGAGAAGAAAAAAGCACGATTGGCTGCAAAAGAAGCAGCCAAAGAAGAGAAAAAAGTGTACAAAAAAAGTGCCAAAGTACGTCAGGTTAACTCCTCTTACACCAAGTCAAAAACCTATGCTTACCGAGGGGGAAAAACCATTTCACCTCTTTCTGGTGCTAGGGTCATTAAGAAGTTTGGTACCTATGTAGACCCGATTTATAAGATTAAAATATTTAACGAATCTATTACACTCAAAGCACCCTCGTCTAACGCAAAAGTCAAAAACATACTCAACGGTAAAGTGGTTTTTGCAGGCAAATCTTCAATGTTAGGTAAAGTCGTGGTTGTTGCACACAGCAAAAAGATACACACGGTGTATGCAGGGCTTTCTAAAATTGCCCCTACCATTCATGTTGGCTCTAAAATTAAAAGAGGCTATACCATTGGTAAAGTCAATGAAAAACTTGTGTTCCAAGCCACCAAAAACTCAAAACATATCAATCCACTGCGTTTGATTAAAATATAAGTACTTTAGATGACTCTCAAAGAACGGACCCTTAGAGAAAGCCTACTCTGGGCAAAAAAGAAGCTAGAGAAGTCTTGTGAACGCCCACAGTATGAAGCAGAACTACTGTTGGCTTATCATCTTCAAAAAGACCGTATGTATCTCATCACACATGACAGTGATGAAGTGCCAAATGTAGAAGCGTATAAAAAGCTAGTTGAGAGAAGAGAAGCCAATGAGCCTTACGAATATATTGTAGGAGAAGCCAGCTTTTATGACATACATTTACAGGTAGAAGAGGGGGTACTTATTCCTCGTCCTGAAACAGAAATTCTTATTGACCTAGTAGCAGACATCATAGAAAAAGAAGGCTTTACAAAGATTGCTGAAATTGGTGTGGGTTCTGGTGCTATCTCTGTGGTTCTGGCACGTAAGTTTTCTCATCTAAAGGTGATTGCTACAGACATTTGTGACACGCCTCTTAAAGTTGCAGCACAGAACATTAAAACTTTTGGCTTAGAAGAGCAGATTGAGCTTAGAAAGTCTAATCTCATAGATGAAGTTTCAGAAGATTTAGACTTAGTGGTTTCAAATCCTCCTTATATTGCAGAAGATTTTCTTTTAGAGTCAAATGTCGTAGACTATGAGCCTAAAGAGGCACTTTTTGGTGGCAGGGTAGGGGATGAACTTTTAAAACAAATCATCTTAGATGTTAAAGCAAGAAACATCAAATACTTAGCCTGTGAAATGGGCTATGATCAAAAAGAGCCTTTAGAAGCTTTTGTTAAAGATCTTGCAGTAGAATACATAAAATTTTATAAAGATTTAGCTGGATTTGATAGAGGCTTTGTTATAAAGTTTATGTAGCATGGGTTTTTAACCCACGACGTCAATATTATTCGTGGGCAGGAATGCCCACGTTACAGATATAGAAACAAGGATAACGTAATGAACAAAACTTTTAGAATCATCACTATGATGTATCTTATTTTCCTCTCGGCTGTACTTGGTGCAGGACTCTTTGCTGGCATAGTGGTCGCACCTGTCACTTTTCATACAGACACATGGTTAGGTGCTGACATTTTGACACGCTATCAAGAGGGTCAGATTATGACGGAGAACTTTTTAAGACTCTCGTACCTGGTTACTGTAGCACTTTTGGTGGTGGTTTTGTATGAAGGCTATAAGTTTAAAAAGTTTGAACGTGATCCAGTCACGCAAGTAGCCACTTTTTTTGTTTTGGCAACTGGCTTACTTTTTACACAGTATTACATCCCAGACATTATTGCGATGCAAAACCTAGGTGAAGCAGCGACACAGACTACGGCTTTTCTTAACACACATAAAGGCTCTGAAATAAACTTCAAAATCTTATCTGTGGCGTTACTCGTGTTACTTGTTCAAAATATGCGTCGGGCATGTAAATAAATGAAAAGGTGTTGTCAGCGACAACACCCTACAGAGGTCCTATGAATAACGATATACTAGAACATCCATTCCAACCTATTGTTTACAAAGACACGGAGACTTTAATTCTTGGTTCTTTCCCAAGTATCAAGTCTTTTGAGAAAGATTTTTATTATGCTCACCCCTCTAATAAGTTTTGGAAAATTCTAGAAGCAGTCACCCACTACCCCATCAATAACCGTGACCAAAAATTATGGTTACTCAAAGAAGCGAAGTTTGGGCTTTGGGATATGATAAAAGTTTGTAGCCGCGACAACTCTCTAGATTCTTCGTTGGAAAATGAAGAGGTCAATGACATTGCAGGCTTCTTAGAAGAACATCCGAGTATTAAAAAAATAGCGTTCACAGGTAAAAAATCAGAAGTACTTTTTAAAACACACTTTTCACACTTAGGGATAGAAACTGTGTATCTGCCTTCACCTTCTGCTGCGTATGCGAGTATGCCGTTTGCAAGTAAAGTTTCACTTTATAAAAAACAATTAGGATGTAAGTAATGGCAGTTTGGGCAATAGGAGACATTCAAGGTTGTAATGGTGCTTTTCAGACACTGCTGAAGAAGATTAACTTTAATCCAGAGAACGACCGTTTATGGGTTGCTGGTGACTTAGTTAATCGTGGAGAAGCATCACTAGAAACGTTGCTATATCTCCATAGTATACGTGACAGTGTTGAAATTATCTTGGGTAATCATGACATTACCCTGATTGCAGCGTACTATGGCATCAAAAAGTCCAATCCTAGCATAGACCCCATACTTAACTCACCCAGAGCAGAAGAACTCATAGATTGGCTAAGAGCACAGAAGTTTTTACATGTGGACTATAGCTTAGGGTATTGTATGGCACATGCAGGTATTTCTCCTGAGTTTGACTTGGGTATGGCTTTACAACATGCCAAACGTGTAGAAGAAAAACTACAAGGTGATGAAGCCAAAACATGGCTCAAAGAAATGTTCAAGAAGGGTATTAACCGCTTTAACCGTGACTCCTCTTCTTTAGACATTGACCGTTATATTGTCAGTTCTTTTACACGTATGCGTTTCTGTTATGGAGACCATAGGTTAGACTTTGACCAAAAAGGCGCACCCACTGATGCACTGAGAGAAAAAGGTTTAAAACCTTGGTTTGAGTGTGAAAATAGAAATGACATCGATTTAAAAATAATTTTTGGTCATTGGTCAACGCTTGGTTTTCATCATGATGCAAATGTTTTGGGTTTAGACACAGGCTGTTTATGGGGTGGAGAACTTACCGCTGCACGCATTGATGTGAACGAAGTAGAGATTGTTTCTATTGCCTGTCAACAAGCCCAAAAACCTGATGGGGTGGAACCCTCAAGAACATAAGTGTATAATCACAAAAATTATTTATAGGAATACAAGATGGCAACATATATTTTTGGGCATACCACGCCAGATTCAGACTCTATTGTGGGTGCACTGTCACTGACATATTTGAAAAACAAACTAGGTGAGAAGTGTATCGCAACAAGACAGGGTGAACCAAACCCTGAGACTGCATGGATACTTGAGAAATTTGGTTTTGAAGCACCGATGTTAAAAACAGAATATGCAGGTGAAGATGTCTACCTCATTGACTTTATGGAATCTTCACAAGCACCTAAAGACATTGCTGATGCAAACATTGTAGGGATTGTAGACCACCATAAATTGGGTGACTTAAAAACAACAACGCCTCTTGAAATGTGGGTACGTCCTGTAGGTTGTTCAAACACTATTGTAAAACAAATGTTTGATTACTTTGGTATTGAAATCCCTAAAGACTTAGCAGGAATGATGATGTGTGCCATTTTATCTGACACTGTTATATTCAAATCACCAACATGTACCAAAGAAGACACAAAAGCCTGTAAAGAGTTAGCCAAAATTGCTGGCGTTGAAGACTACAAAGCTTTAGGTATGGAAATGTTCATTGTAAAATCAGATGTACTTTCTGCTTCTTCAAAAGAACTTGTGCTTAGAGATTTTAAAGATTTTAATATGTCTGGAAGTTCTGTAGGAATTGGTCAACTTGAAGTGGTTGATCTTTCTGTATTTGACACCATGAAAGAAGATCTTTTTACTGCAATGAAAGCACAAAAAGAAGAAGGTAATAGACACACTGTACTTTTACTCTTAACAGACATCATGCAAGAAGGTTCACAACTACTTGTAGTCTCTGATGACAATTCTAAAGTTGAAAAAGCATTTGATGTGACACTTGAAGACAATCAAGCATGGCTCAAAGGTGTGATGTCTCGTAAGAAACAGATTATTCCATTTTTGGAACCGCAGTTTTAATCTGTAGCGTGGGTTTTTAACCCACGTATAAACCCTATCTCCTATTCAACTTTAAATGTCAGTATATTGATAATTAAAGTATATATATGGGATTAAATACAATAAATTTAACACTTATGCGAAACAATTATATATCCATATATTCTCGTTGAACAGAAACAAAATAAAGCACCTGTAACAAAAAAATATTTTCTGTAAGAGGTGGCAAAAATTGGTCTCGAACGTTGCTGCATCGATAAAC
This sequence comes from Sulfurovum sp., assembly GCA_013139765.1. Taxonomy (GTDB): domain Bacteria; phylum Campylobacterota; class Campylobacteria; order Campylobacterales; family Sulfurovaceae; genus Sulfurovum. The sequence continues at coordinate 7,030 of WTAE01000190.1, read as the reverse complement.
GTTCTAAATATGTTAGATTATAAGGTTTTGTTTTTTGAATTTAAAAATGTATGATTCTAAAAGTAGATGATAAGAGTATTATATTAAAAAAGACAGTTGTCCAAAAACTCATCTGAAATGATATTTTTTTAGTTTTGTGACGTAATTTTTGTTGTGCAATTAAAGCTCCTATCCAACCACCGAATAAGGATAGTGTCAATAGACGTTGTTCTGATATCCTACGTTCATTATTTATCGCCATATCTTTGTCTTCAGAGTATATATAATAGGTCATGATTCCCATTACTACATACACTACTATAACTAATGGCGGTAATTTACCTGCTAGCGAAAAGTGGAAAAGAAAAGCCACAAAACTTACAATAATTATTATGTATAATGGAGAAATACGGTGTGTAGACTTAAGCTTTAATTGAGTGTTGTTTGTATTGATTCGCTTATTAACTGGGTTGACGTTTTGAGTATGCATACTACTGTTTCTATTTCTTACAATATGATCCGTAGATCTTGAGACTTTAATAGCTGACTCTTTACCCTCATTATTTTTTTCTATAGTATATGTTACTTGTTGACCTTCTGCTGGTCGTAACTTTTTGTCTGAAAAAGATTTAATATGAACAAAAATATTTTTTTTACCATTACTATGAGAAGGGAGTATAAAGCCAAACCCTTTATCATCATTCCATTTAATGATCTTACCTTTGTTTCTTATCATAAAATAATCCTTGTCCGTTAGTAAAATTCTATTATATCGAACTTAAAATCTTAGGTTGATGTTTTTCTCGTTCATCAGCTCCAACTGTTGAACCCCTATGAGATGAGAAAGACAAAATAAAGCACATAAAACAAAAAAGCTGATACACTCAATGGTAAGAAAATGATATAAAATATATGAACCAACATATTCACCATATCATACTCTAGCCTTAACAATCAATATGTCGTAAATAACATATTTTACTTCTGTAAAAAACCTATGTATACTTATCTAAATTACAAGTAAAGGACTATTTAACAATATGCCCCACAAACTTCGACATATTATTCAAAATCTTCCCACCTTTTCTAAAACCTAAGCCACACGCTTCATAAGCGTAGAAAACACCCGCTTGGTAACATTGACCTTCTGAATCTGTTGGAAGCTCTGTATAGGCTTGGTAGACCATCTTATGGTTGCTATAGTCACCTTCTTCTGACTCAAGTGCTTGATTGTTTTCATCTACGATGGTGACAGAGCCACCTTCTCTTCCAAAAATAGGTTTTTCAACCTGCTTGGTGTTTTCTAGTGGTTCAAAAGCAGTCTCTAAAAGAAGAGGGTGATTTGGGTACAAGTCCCATAATACTTTGAGTATGGCTTTCGACTGAAAGAGTAGGGTATATGCAGGGTTAAAGATGATGGCTTTTTGGTTTTTAACAATGTTAGTTAAAAGGAGGGCCAAGTCTGACTCTTCTAAAGCAATGTCTTCCCAAGGAATGAGTTTAAACCAGAGTTCATAGTTTACGTCTTTGTAAAAAATGCCATCTTCTGCGGAAAAATCTATGTCATCAATGTATGCAAACTCTGTGTTGAAACCAGCTTCAGTGGCGATGTGTTGGAGTAGTCTTACTGTGTTCTCTTCTTCAGAGTTCCCTTTGACAGAAGTAAAGAGAAAGTTCCAACCATCATAGTTTTCTTCAAAGGCTGAAACATCTTCTTCTAAAGTGACAAGACGTTTAAAGTTGTTTACAAGTGATTCATACAAAGTGTTAAACTGGCTGGCTTCTTCTAAACCATTTTGTTTAAGTATGGCCCATTGCACAATGGCTGTTTCAAAAAGGGCTGTGGGTGTGTCTGCATTAAACTCCAAAAGTTTAATATCTTTTCCATCAATACCACCGGCCAAGTCAAAACGTCCATAGAGGTGCCAGTGTATGTCATTGTCCCAAGACTCTTTGATGATATCAATAAGGTTAAATGGAATACCTAAGTCATGAAAGAGGTTGTTGTCAATGACATGTTGGGCTGCTTCGACAAACATATCATACAGCGTATTGGTTGCTTCATAGTATGCTTCTGCTTCTTTTTCGGAGACCAACACAAGGGTCTTGGAAACATAAGCACTTTCATCACTGTCTGTATGCCAGACGAAGCCTAATGACTCTAGGTAGGCAGTGTCAAGGGCAGTGGTTTTTTCTAACTTAACCACCGAAGAATCCACCTGAGCGTGATGATGATTTTTTACCACCAAAGAATCCAGATCTTTTTGAAGAAGAAGTTCTTGATTTAGAGAAACTTTTTTTAGATTTGGAATAGGTTGAAGCAGATTTGTATCCTGCTTTACGGTTATTTTGATAGTTTTGGTTTCCAAAAAGTTTGTTTCCTATCCAAGAACCAAGCATAGCACCAGCCATACTTGTCATGATAATTGAACCTAATCCCATACCTTGACTTGCTTGAGGATTTTCTTGGGTAAGTGTAGAAGTACCATTGTCAATTTTGGCAGCTTCTTCTTTAACCAATGCATCCATTTCTGCTTGAGTGAGCACACGTTCTGTACCATCAAGTTGTTTGAGGACAATGCGTGTTTCATCTGAGGGGAATTCATCTACAATTTTGTATTTACCTTTGGCCGTCTCTTCAATGATGACAAATGCACCTTTGGCCTGTGCTTGTTCTTGGGTTTGTTGGGTACATCCCGTGACACCTGTGGCGAGAACAGCAGCTAAACCAGTAGCCGTAAGGGTGGAGAGTTGTTTAATGTATTTCATTATTTTTCCTAATTTTTTCTAAAAAATGTTTAGCGTATTATAGTGAGATATGGTTAATATGGAGATGTAAAAAGGGCAGGTAAAATAGGGTTAAGCAGAGAGGGAAGAGGTTCTCTGCTTAGTTAAAAGGAGGAAAGGAGTGGAAAAAGCCTAAGACTTAGTCCATCTGTTTTCTAAGGAATGTTGGGACATCTAAGATGTCTTCATTATCTCCATTGTATCCACCAACAACCATTTTAGCTTTTACGTTGTTGAGGTTACATGTGTTTGCAGTCAAAAGCGTTTTTTGTGTTTTCACTTCTGGTGTTGCTGCAACTGCAGATCTGTCTTCAAATCCTGTTGCCACAATAGTGATTTTCACTTCATCAATATCCATATCTGAATTGGTAGTGGTACCAAAGATAACATCTGCATCTTCATCTGCACTGTCATAAATGATTTCCATTGCTTCAGAAATACCATTTAAAGGATAGTCTGGGTGAATGTCAAATTGTACCAATACACCCATCGCACCATCAATAGAGATGTTGTCAAGAAGTGGAGACTCAATAGCAATTTTTGCTGCATCATATGCTGCAGATGCACCTGAACTGTACCCAGTACCCATAAGTGCTAAACCTCTGTGGTTCATCACTGTTTTAACATCGGCAAAGTCAAGGTTTATGTCATTTTCTCCATGTGAAAGAATCACTTTAGAAATACCACCAACGGCTTGAGTAAGAATGTCATCTACCATTCTAAAACTCTCTTTAATACCAAGATTCTTTTCTACAATAGAAAGAAGTTTTTCGTTAGGTACTACAATAATAGAATCACTCTCACGTTTAAGTTCTTCTAAACCTTCTTTTGCAAGTTTTGTTCTTTTGCGACCCTCAAATTTAAAAGGTGAAGTCACAATAGATACAGTCAATGCACCAATTTCTTTTGCCGCTTGTGCAATGATTGGTGCAGCACCTGTACCAGTACCTCCACCAAGACCAGCAGAGATAAAGACAATGTCAGAACCCTCAAGCATCTTTTTGATGTCTTCAAAAGACTCTAGTGCAGCCTCTCTCCCTTTGTCTGGAACCATACCCGCACCCAGACCTCTTGTTGCATTAAGACCTAGTTGCATCTTGTATGGTGCCAAAGAACTGTCAAGTGCTTGTGCATCTGTATTGGCTACGATAAGATCAATGGTATTGATTCCCTCACTTATCATGTGGTTAATCATGTTACCACCACCTCCACCGACACCGATAGCTTTAATTTTTGCACCATTTGTATGACATTTCGTCTCAACGATATCTATTTCGAACTCTTCCATTTCTTCCTCCTTTTATTGTGTTTCAACCCTTAAAAAAGTTGCCTTGCCCAGTTGGCTAACTTTTTAAATGGATTTTGTTTCTCGTGCCCTAAATCATCAGGTAAGAGATCAAAAGTAATGTTCTCTTCATCACTTTTATCTTTTTCTTTTGATCCTGTATTACTGAAACTATCTGAGGCTGTTCCTGTATTCTTTCCTAACTCTGATCCTGGGTTCAAGCCAGTTTTAATCCCTCTAAGGTCATCTTCTTGAATGACTTTAGAGTGTAAGAGTTTTTGTTGGAAATCTATCTCATACTGGGTATGTCCACCCGCTTTGTAAAGTAGTAAACCCACTACCGTTGAAAATGCAGGGTCTTTAAGGTCATCAAAAAGACCTGCAACATTTTCTGGGTATGCTACTCTTACAGGCATACCAGAGAAGATGGCTTGTGCCAACTCTCTCATACCTTTAAGTTTTGTCATACCACCTGTAAGGATGATACCTGCACCAATCTGCTCTTTAAGCGCAGATTTTTCTAGCGATTTGGCTAAAATCATAAGTGCTTCTTCTACACGAGAGAAGATTACAGAATGTACAATCTCCAAAGAGACATTGTTACGGTTCTCTTCGTCTCCTATAATAGGAAGCTCAATCACTTCTGTGGAAGTTTCTACTAAATTCCCATGACGTATTTTGACATTTTCTGCAATTTGCAGTGGCGTATGTAGCGCCATAGACAAGTCATTGGTAATATGGTTTGAACCCACACCTAAGAAGTCATTGTAACGTATAGAGTTACCTGTATGTACAACAAGGTTTGATGTTTGTCCACCAAGGTCAATCACTGCAACACCTAACTCTTTTTCATCTTCATCCATGGTTGCAATGGCTGAGGCATAACCAGAAAGTACAATACCATCAATTTCAACACCTGCAGAGCGTACTGCTTTTTTGAGGTTTGAAAGGTTAGACTTTTGTGTCATGATAATGTTGACATCTACTTCCATACGAGAAGCATTCATCCCAAACGGATCTTCTATAAAGTCTTGGTCATCTACTCTAAAGTTGTAAGGCAATACATGTACGACTTCATACTCATTAGGTACATTGGCATTGTAAAGTGCTGTTTGCATGACACGGTTAATCTCTTTAATAGAGATGTCTTTGTGTGGGATGTTGACAATACCTGTGGAGTTTAATGATTTTGCATACGCATTTGAGATGGAAACTGTGGCAGTGGTAATGTTTGAACCTGCAATACGTTTAGCATCGTTAATGGCTTTTTTGATAGATTTGGAAGCAAGTTCTATGTTGGTGATGGCACCTTTTTTAATCCCTTGGGATTTGGTGATGCCATGTCCTTGTATGTTGACTTCATTGGTGTCTGAAATCTCAGCGATGATAGCGCATATTTTCGTAGATCCGATATCGATTGCTAAGATTGTTTCACTCAATTTGAAAGCCCTCCCACATAGGTTTCAGTTGGATACTTTTTATCGAGGATTTTGATGAAGTTGGCTTCAAATGTCCCTTCTTTCAAACTATTGACAGTTTGCTTGACAAGTTCTCTTTGATTCTCATCTATCTGAGCCAGCTTTTGTTCCAAAATATTGTAAACGATAATTTTATCCCGTACGCTTATAATACCCTTTTCTTTTGTAGATGTAAAGAGTTTTTGTAAAAATTGTAAACTTTCTTGACTATTCAATGATTCTAGGTTGACATTTTGATCTAATTTGACAAAATCTGTCACGATTGATGCATTGTTATCAAAGTTTTTTAGACGCGCTTCTGCCAGTACTAAAAGTGCTTTTTGTTTGGCTTGAAGTGCATGAAGTAGAGAGACTTCTTCTTTGGCTGCTTCATAACTTTTAACCTCTGGTAGCGTGATCTTCTCTATCTTGAGTGTGGCATACATGTCACCCACAACTTTTGGTTTAAGAATGTCACCTACAGCTCTCTCTTTTACTGCACCCCAAGTCTCTGCTGAGAACTTTAAGTCATCGATAGGAAGAGAGAGTGTTTCACTTGAAATTTCTTTACCTTTTTTGAACGCAATGTAGGCTTTTTGAGCAGATTTTTTTGACTTTTTAAGTTTCAAGTCTGCTGTAACTTGTGTTTTTGCTTCTTCAAATGGAAGTTGTTTTCCTTCTGCTGAACTGTAGTTAAATGAGTTTTTGTCATAGAAGTTTTTAATCTCTTCTTCACTTACATTTGTCTCTTTTGTCGCAGTCCATACCACAGAAAAATCATACATTTGTGCTGTCATAAAGTTTGCTTTTTTTGCTTCCCAAAATGTTTTTACCTCTGCATCTGTACTTGATAGGTTTACATCTGCTTGTGTCAATACTTGGTAAGCAATTTTGTCAGAAACATTCATTGCTGCGCCTACAGCCTCTGTTTCAAGAGGTAAAGCATCTACAACAAGTAACTCAAGTGTTTTTTGAATGAGTAACTCTTCTCTGAGTGTGGCTTCAAATGTTTTTGCTTTCATGCCTTGTGCTTTGAGGTAGCCTTTGTAAATCTCAGTGTCAAACACACCATCTTTTGTAAAGGTTTGGAGTGTTTGTAGTCTTTGTGCTACTTCTTCATCTGAAACGATGAGTCCAACGTCTTTTGCGAAGTTAAGTACTTTGGCTTGTGTCACTAGTCTAGCAAATGCTTGTTTGATGAGTCCCATCTCTTTGGCTTTTGCTTCATCCAGTTGACCTTGCATCTGTTGGTTGGTTTGGTTGTAAATACTTCCATACACCATGTTAAGGCTCAATTGAGAAATTTCAATCTCTCCTACTTTGGCTACATTTCCTTTTTTAGAGCTTCCGTATCCTGCACCAGAAAAGATTGGTCCTGAGGCTATAAACGCTATTGTTGCGATCCATATAGTCCAAATAAGGAATTTATTGTTTTTTTGCATCCATGTAATCATACTTCATCTACCTTCTATCGAAAAATTTGTATAATATTTTATCTAAATAAACTTTTAGGCAAGCCCTA
>WTAE01000028.1 GCA_013139765.1 Sulfurovum sp. | reverse complement strand
ATTGTTTTGTCTGTGTGGGTTAGGTCTTCTGCTTCTTTGTGTTTGCTGCTCTTGACCTTGAGGTTTGTTTTGGTTGTTTTGATCGTTGTTTTCCATCTAAATTATCCTTTAGTTCATTATATATGTGATGATAAGTAGATGTCTCAGCTTCATGAGGTCGCAAATTAGAATCGAGTCCTAATTTTGAAAAAAGTTCGTTTACAATATCTTTAGAAAAAGAAGAAGAAAGGTTCTTAGCAAGTCTCTTACGCGGTTGCGAAAAGGCTATTTTTAAAAACGTTTCAAATTTTTCATCATCTCGTGAGATGTCTTTTTCTATTAAAAGCACGGCAGAAGTAACGTTAGGAGGTGGGACAAATGCTTCGGGCTCAACCTCGAAACAGAGTGTCGCTTTTCCTACAGAACTGGCCAAAACAGAAAGAGAAGAAAACTCTTTTTGTTTGACCTGTGCCGAAAATTTAACGGCTACTTCCTTTTGAACCATAACCAGTATAGACTGGCAGTGTTCATCTTTAAATGCTTTTAAGATGATATTGGTAGCGATATAGTAGGGCAGGTTGGCTACTAAATGATAAGGCTCATCTAGTAAACTTCCTGACTCCCAACGCTCAAGCACATCGCCGCAACGTAATTCAAAGTTGCCTTTTTCTATGGCTTCTTCGAATTCATTGTTTAGATGCTCACATAATCTTTTATCAACCTCAAATGCTGTGACATTTCGAACTTTCACAAGTTCTTTGGTTAAATCACCTAAGCCAGGCCCAATTTCTGCAACTTTTAAGTTGTCGTTGGGCATCGCTTGGACAATTTTATGTAGATAATAATCATTTTTTAAAAAATTTTGTCCAAATTTTTTCGAAGCAAATTCTGCTAAATTGTCGATTATCATACTATAAATTTCCTTTATACTAGAGTATTAACCCTTTGTAGTAGATTATTTTTGTATAATTCTACCATAATTAATGGAGAATCAATGGATTATTTTGCAAAACGTATTATCCCCTGCTTAGATGTGAATGACGGACGTGTGGTTAAAGGTGTAAATTTTGTGGGTCTGCGTGACGCGGGTGACCCTGTAGAAGTGGCACGTCGTTACAATGAAGAGGGTGCAGATGAGATTACTTTTTTAGACATTGGTGCCAGTCATGAAGGTCGTGACACCATTGTAGATGTGGTAAAAAAAGTGGCACAAGAAGTGTTTATCCCCCTTACTGTAGGTGGTGGTATACGTGAATTGTCTGACATTTATAATTTGTTAAATGTGGGCTGTGATAAAGTGAGCATCAACTCTGCTGCTATTAAAAGACCAGACTTCATTGGAGAAGGTGCCAAACGTTTTGGTTCTCAGTGTATCGTGGTAGCCATTGATGCAAAACAAGTTTCTCCAGGAAAATGGAACATCTTTACCCATGGTGGAAGAAATGACACAGGTTTGGATGCACTGGATTGGGCAAAAGAAGCGTACGATAGAGGAGCAGGTGAACTCTTAGTCACTTCCATGGATGCAGATGGAACCAAAGCAGGGTTTGACAATGTCTTAAACAAAAAGATCTCTGACTTGGTAAATATTCCTGTCATCGCATCTGGCGGAGCGGGAACGATGAAACATATTGAAGAGGCATTTACTATAGGTGGGGCAGACGCAGCTTTGGCTGCATCTATCTTTCACTTTAAAGAGATTGACATTTTAGATTTAAAAGAGTATCTTCGCTCACAAAATATCCCGGTAAGGGTTTAAAGGTTTTTTATGTTTGTTTGTGCAGGAGAGAGTGAGCAGTTTGACTTTGCCAAAGCCATTGGTATTGGTATGACAGATGTGGCGATAAACCTCACACGTTTATGTATGACACAAAAACCAGAGTTTATTTTCTTTGTGGGTACAGCAGGGTCGTATGGTGAAAAAAGAATTTTTGACATCATCACTTCTAAAACGGCAACAAACATTGAAAACAGTTTTTTTAATGCTGGAGCGTATACACCCATAGATAACATGGTATCAACAGCAGAAGATGTTTCACGTGAAACAATTATTAATTCTTCAAACTATATCACCACAGATGATGCGGTGGCAGACCAGTATTTAGCGAAAGATATTCATTTGGAAAACATGGAGTATTATGCAGTACTCAAAGTGGCAAAGACTTTTGGCATTCCTGTAGCAGGAAGTTTTATTGTGACAAACTATTGTAATAAAAATGCTCATAAAGATTTTTTAGATAACCAGAGAGAAGCGATACAGAGATTAAGTATCTATATGAGAAACATTTCAGAGATAGATGTCTAATAAGATTAATGAAAATGATAAGAAAAAATTTACTACAGCGAGGTAGAAAATGCAAAGTCCTAAAAAAATAATTCAAGATTTAAGTAGAGAAGAGTTAAGTGAATTGATTCAACCTGCTTTTCGTGCCAAACAAATTTACCACTGGATCTACCATCAGTATGCCACTTCTTTTGAAGAGATGAAAAACCTTCCTAAAGAAATGAAGAAAAAGTTAGACGAAGAGTATACAGTTGCACCACTCAAACAAGTGATGGTGCAAAACTCTAAAGATGGTAGCCGTAAATATTTGTACCAGTTACATGATGGACATACGGTTGAAGCAGTATTACTTCTCATGAGAGCTAAAGAGTTTCATGAAGATGGCTCTGTAAAGCATCAGGAACGCTATACAGTCTGTATCTCATCACAAGTAGGGTGCAAGGTAGGCTGTGCCTTTTGTTTGACTGCAAAAGGTGGTTTTATGCGTAACTTGACTGCCGGGGAAATCGTCGAACAAGTGCGTCTCATCAAGAAAGACAATGACATTGCTGCCAACCGTCGTGTTAACCTTGTTTACATGGGTATGGGTGAACCTCTTGACAACTTACAAGAGGTTGCCAAATCTGTAAAAATCTTTGCAGAAGAAGAGGGGATGGCTATTGCAACACACAGACAAACCATTTCAACCTCTGGTCTCTCTTCCAAAATAGAAAGACTAGGAAAGATGGAGCTTGGTATTAACCTTGCGATCTCTTTACATGCGGTAGACGATGAGCTAAGAGAAAAACTTATGCCTATTAACAAAGCATACAACATTGCGTCTATTATCACGGCTGTGAAGAACTTTCCTGTCAATGATAGAAAACGTGTCATGTTTGAGTACCTTGTCATCAAAGATGTCAATGATGACATCTCTGCAGCTAAAAAACTTCTCTCACTTTTAGATGGCATAAAAGCCAAAGTGAATTTGATTTATTTTAACCCGTATGGGGGGACAGAATTCAAACGTCCGAGTGATGCAGACATGCATGAATTCCAAGACTACTTAACCAAACGTGGGCTACATTGTACGATTCGTGAGTCTAAAGGCTTAGATATTTCTGCTGCTTGTGGGCAACTTCGTGAACAAGAAATTGAAGGAGAAGTGTAATGACTATGCTTGATAGTTTTATGCTTGGATTTGTTGTGCTGGTTGCTGTGGGTTTTTTGGGGTGGTTTGTGTATGAGATGCGTTCAGATGATAAGGAATAAATAGCTTTCTTATTTGTTTCATGTGTAACCTTTTTGCTGAATTCATTTCTTTGAGGTGAATTCGTTTCTTCTTTATTCTAACTCTCTTTCTTTTTTATCTTTTTAAAACTTCCTGCTTAGACAGACTGTGGTGATG
>WTAE01000181.1 GCA_013139765.1 Sulfurovum sp. | reverse complement strand
GAACCCGTGTCAAGATAAGACGCAACAAGCATGGCAATAAAAATAAAAGGCAAAGAAAACACAGAGTGTTTAAACATCACCAGTTCAGAAAAGTCTGCTAATTTTTGTTTTATACTATTCACTGTTCACTACTCTCTATTCACTAATTATGGGTGTGGGATTTTAAGTTTAGAATTCAGTGACCAAGCAATTGCTGTAACAAGTACTGCAACCACATATCCACTCGTAATCAAACCATAGGCGACAAAAAGATAAATGACCCATAACAAAATAGCGCCCAGTGGCGTAGGTACCCCTTCAAAGAACTTCGCAACTTCACCCGCATCTACCTTGAGGTTAAACTCTACCAATCTTCTGAGTCCGTTAATAATATACCAAATAAACACAAGTCCCAAAAGTACTTCTTGAAAGGTAGTAACAGTCATGTTCACTTTCACTGCATAAAAAAGTAAAAATGCTGGCATGACCACAAAAGAGAGGAAGTCAGCAAAAGAGTCTAACTGAATACCAAACTCTGTAGAGAGGTTGTATTTACGTGCAAGTTTGCCATCAGCGATGTCACAAGCCCCACCAATCCACGCCATGATGATGGCTGTGAAAAAGTCACCTTTTACGATGAAGTAAATTGCCATAACACCCATGGTGATATTTAAATAGGTTACGAGATTTGCAATGTTAAAACGGTTATCTTTGTCAAATAAATTCATTTTTACCCTTATCTTTTAAAATAACATTTTACCTTTTTTGTTGTTATGCTATCATTACGCCATGACAAGCTTTAAACAACTAGCCCTCATCGGTCCTACAGCATCAGGTAAAACAGCACTTTCCATAAAAGTGGCACAAAAGATGAATGCGTACATTTTGTCTTTGGACTCTTTGGCCATCTACAAAGAGATTGATATTGTCTCTGCGAAACCTACAGTAGACGACCGTGCGGGTGTTTTGCACTTTGGGATTGATGAAATTAGCCCTTCAGAAGCTTTTGATGTGGCCAACTACATAAAGCTTTACCACTCCGTGTATGCGCGTTGTTTAGAAGAGGGTAAAAATCTTGTGATTGTGGGTGGGACAAGTTTTTACTTGAAGATGCTCATTGATGGTATTTCTGAAGTACCTCTGATTTCTGAGAATACCACTAAAAAGACTACGTTAGCCTTATTGAACCTCACACAAGCACATGCCTTTTTAACAAAGATAGATGAAAACTATATGTCAAAAATTGAAACCAAAGATTCTTACCGTATAGAAAAAGCCCTCAACATTTACTTTGAAACTGGCTTTAGCCCTACAGAGTACTTTCAACAGAACCCTCCACAACCCACCATCACAGAACCTCTTCCTATTTATCAAATTGTTTGGGAGAGAGAATTGCTTCGTGAACGTATAATGTTACGCACCAAGATGATGGTAGACGAAGGTCTGATTGATGAGATTTGTTTTTTAGAGAAAAAATACAGCCGTTTGCCCAACTGTATGAAGTCCATTGGCATTAAAGAGACTTTGGCTTATTTGGATGGGGTGTATGATAAAGAGGTGTTAATTGAGAAAATAGCTACCAATACAGCAAGGCTTGCAAAACGGCAAACTACATTTAACAATTCACAATTTGAAGATGTAATTAAAGGTTCGGTTGAAGAGTTGGAAAAGATTTTATTGAATTAAGATAAATGTGTTGTGGTATTTTTGTAGGGTGTTGTCTCCCGACAACACCGAACATCAGAGCCGATTAATACCCTGAAGCAGATATCATGTAGTAAAGATATGATATCAGTGGTTGAACATAGAAGATGGCTGAAACTGTTGCCAGTGTTGCCAAGCCGATAATTACCATCAATGGCTTAGAGATGTTGTAGTAAACGACCTGTACATCTTTTACAGGCTCTTTTAAGAACATGTACACAATCAATTTCAAGTAGTAGTATGCTGCAATCGCTGAGTTTAGACCCATGATGATTGCTAACCAAATGTACCCAGAGTTCACTGCTGCTTGCATGACGTAAATTTTACCCCAGAATACAGAGAATGGTGGCACACCTGCAAGAGAAAGCATAAAGAGAGCCATAATCACTGCACCCATAGGCATGATTTGGACAAGCCCTGCAAACTTCTCATACGGATGGTCATAGTCTTTGTTAAATCTTCTTGTTTTGTGACGAGAGATCCATAACATTGCAAAGGCACCTAGGTTTGTAAACATAAAGAGTGCGTAGTATAAGAATATACTTGTGTTTCCTTCTGTTGTGTCTAGTGCCAAAGCTGCCATGATGAAACCAGCATGAGAAATAGATGAATATGCCAACATACGTTTTACATCGTTTTGTACCAATGCCATAATGTTTGCCATAGTCATCGTAAGTACTGCAAGAAGTAAAATAGTCCATCTTACCCACTCAACACCAAGGTCAATGTACATACCAAAGATTCTAATACTCACAACAAATGCTGCGATTTTAGGAACCACTGACATGTAACCCGCTAAAGGTGCAGAGGCACCTTCGTAAACATCTGGTGCCCATGTATGGAAAGGGAAAAGTGATAGTTTAAATGCAAAGGCTACCAGTAAAAGTACGGATGAACCAAAGATTGCTAGCATAAGTCCTGTTTCGTTAAGACGAGTTGCTAGTACTTCTGCTACTTTGTAAAGTTCAACTGAACCTGTTATTGCATAGATGACTGCTGAACCCATTGCAAAGAATGCAGCTGCAAGTGCACCCATTGTAAAGTACTTCACTGCTGCCTCATAAGAGTCTTTTCTGTTGTGAAGTGCAATGAGTGTATAAAGTGCCAATGCTGCTGTTTCAATCCCTACAAAAATAAGGATAAGGTTATCTGTAGCTACCATAAACTGGAATCCTGCAATCATAAACAAGAAGAGTGCAAAGAATTCAGGGTATGAATACTCATGGAATCTTTTTGACGTTAAGGCCAAAGGAATAAAGATCATTGACCCACCAATAATCATCAGTTGGGAAATAATCGAGATACCATCAATCAGCATGACATCAAAGAAACCACGTTCGTTAACATTGAGACCAAGTACTGAACCAAAATCAATAAACAACACAAGGATTGTCAACATGATGTAAAGTGTCTTGTCTAGTTTTGAATTCAGCAAATCAATGACAAGGATAATTAAACCCCCAGCAATTGCAATAAGCATAGGAGCGAGGGTAATAAGGTTTAAACTTTCTAAACTAACGTTAATAGGCTCTAACATTTACTTCACCTCCTCTGTTTTTTTTGCAACTCTAATCATATCTTTTGCCTCTTGCGTAATCGCTTTTTCATCCATAAA
>WTAE01000125.1 GCA_013139765.1 Sulfurovum sp. | reverse complement strand
GTTAAATTGTATTTAGATACAATACAAACATAGATAGAAATAATTAACATTTGGAAAAAATGATGACAAAAAATGAAGAATTTGAACAAGCCATTAAAAAAGTTTTAGAACTCATTGGAGAAGACCCAGACAGAGAAGGTTTAGTTAAAACCCCTTCTCGTGTGGCAAAAGCATTTGGTTTTTTAACAGAAGGCTACCAGCAAGACCCAAAAGAGATCCTCTCACAAGCACTTTTTACCACCTCGAATGATGAGATGGTTTTGGTACGTGACATTGAATTTTACTCTATGTGTGAGCACCATATGTTACCTATTATAGGACGTGCTCATGTGGCGTACATTCCTGATGGTAAAGTGGTTGGGCTTTCCAAAATCCCTCGTATTGTGAATGTATTTGCTAGACGTTTACAGATTCAAGAGCAGATGACTGAGCAAATTGCAGATGCGATTTCTGAGAGTATTGCCCCTAAAGGTGTGGCAGTGGTGTTACATGCACGTCATATGTGTATGGAAATGAGAGGGGTGGAGAAAGTAAACTCTACGACTGTTTCTTCTGCACTTCGTGGTCTCTTTAAAAGTGATGAGAGAACAAGGTCAGAGTTTTATAACCTCATTAATACCCCTGCCCCGTCACATTTTTAAGCTTCTCATTTTTAGATTAGTATTGAACAAAGTCCAATACTAGCACTTCAGCAGTGGGCTCTCGTAGCTAGCTACTCTTTAACAGATGTTTGCTCAAAGGTTATTTCCCTTTGAGTATCCAAGAGAGGGCTTTTTCTCTCTTTTTAAAGTGTTTTGTTTTCCCTTTCATTAAATGACTCATCATTTGTACCGAAACCTCTTCCCATTTTTTCTCACCAATGATGGCCATTTTTGTAAAGTCGTTACGGTGTTTTAACCCGAACTTCAAGTCATCCCAAGCAGCAAGCATTTCCCAACCTGTAAACTTCCGCAGGTCTATGAGTAAGTCTGCTTCTAATCCTTTGGCTTCCTTAAGTGCTTTATCCACAATAGGCACAAACATTACATAGTCTTTATGTGTCAATTTACCTAGCATGGTTATTTCTATAAAGAGACGCTTTTTACTTCGTTTCACTGCAATGCTAATACCATGTTCTTTTAATACTTTTGCCATAGTTCATCCTTTATTATCTATCGTTTTAATTTAGTATAACATATCTTGAGAAAGTGCCCCTAAGCTAGATTTACTCTGGCTTTAAAGAGTATTTTTATCTTATATTAAGAATAACAGCGTAATATGCAGAAAATCAATTAGGACAAAATTAGTCTTAATTAAAATTGAGTATCGTTTTCAAAGGAAAAGTATGACCGTATATTTAGATAACAATGCAACAACAATAGTGGATCCACAAGTTTTTACAGCTATGGAGCCCTACTTTGTGCAGAAATATGGTAACCCAAATTCACTCCATGCATTTGCATCTGAGACACATCCTGCCATTAAACAAGGTATGGAAAGAATTTATGCAGGGATTAACGCAAACAGAGAAGACTCTGTGGTTATCACTTCATGTGCCACTGAGAGTAATAACTGGGTTTTAAAATCTGTTTATTTTGAGTATGTTTTAACCGGTAAGAAAAACCATATTATGGTTTCTGAAGTAGAACACCCTTCCGTCATAGCTACTGCAAAGTGGATTGAAAGCATGGGATGTAAAGTTACTTACTTGCCTATTAACAATGAAGGTATTGTAGATGTCCAAGCTGTAAGAGACAACATCACAGACAAAACTGCTTTAGTGTCAGTCATGTGGGCAAACAATGAAACGGGTGCTATCTTCCCTGTTGAAGAGATTGGTGACATTTGTGAAGAGCATGATGTGCTTTTCCATACAGATGCAGTACAAGCCATCGGTAAATTTCCTGTGGATGTACAGTCATTTAATGTTGACTACCTTACATTCTCAGCACACAAGTTCCACGGACCAAAAGGTGTGGGTGCCTTGTATGTTAAAAAAGGTAAAGAACTTATGCCTCTCCTTCATGGTGGTGCACAAATGGGTGGTTACCGTTCAGGTACACTCAACGTTCCCGGTATTGTAGGTATGGGTGCAGCAATGGAAGCTGCGGTTGAAGCACTAGACTTTGAAATGACAAACATCAGAGAGATGAGAGATAACTTCGAAGACGAGTTACTCAAAATTGATGATACTTTTGTGGTTACACCAAGAGCGAAAAGAACACCAAACACCATTCTAATTTCGTTTAGAGGGATTGAGGGTGAGTCTATGTTATGGGACTTGAACCATGGCGGTATTGGAGCGAGTACAGGTTCAGCCTGTGCCTCTGAAGACTTAGAAGCAAACTCTGTTATGGAAGCCATTGGTGCAGCAGAAGACTTGGCACACACGGCCATTCGTTTTTCACTGAGCCGTTACACAACACAAGAAGAGTTGGACCACACTTTAGCAGTGGTTAAAAAAGCTGTTGCAAGACTAAGAGAAATTTCTTCATCATTTGCTTATGCACCAGAAGGTCACGTAAGCGGATTAACTGAAGGTCACTAAACCACCAATTTGTGGTTTAGTCGTTGAATAAATAATTAAAAAAGTATAGATAAAGGATACATTATGGGTATAGATAGTTTAGTAGGTGGTACCATCTGGGATGAGTATAGTGATAAAGTAACAGACCTTATGAATAACCCACAAAAC
>WTAE01000144.1 GCA_013139765.1 Sulfurovum sp. | reverse complement strand
AAGTAGCCAAAGAACGAATAGAACGTAAAGCAAGACTGCTTTTAGACCTTTCCCGTCAATACAAAGAATTACGACGTTTTGTGAATGCCATGGTCTTAGGTGGAAATGAACTTAGTGAAGGTGAGGGTGTAAACTTACTTACTGTTCATGCGTCCAAAGGTTTAGAATTTCCAGAAGTCTATGTCATCGACCTTGTAGACGGTCGTTTCCCAAACAGGAAGATGATGTCAAGCATTGAAGAAGAAAGACGTCTCTTTTACGTGGCAGTCACCAGAGCCAAAGACAAACTCTACCTCTCTCTGTCTAAGTTCGACAAAGTCAAGAAGATAGACTACAAACCTTCGCAGTTTTTACATGAAGCAGGGTTGATTAAAGGGGAGTTTGTAGAGCCTGAGGTCAAAGAGAAGAAGCCTCGGAAGAAGAAAAAGGAAGAGGAAGACTCGTAGATCTGGGTACCCTTACCCCGACGGTATCATTTGTACTTTTATACTAAATCAAGCTTAACTATTTTATAATGAAAATGTAGAGTGACTCAATACTTCATCTTTTGAAGTCTTTTGTAGGCACTTTATGTTTTAGTGGAAAGATTCAAATCCACTTATTTTCGATTTGTCTCTTCCCCCTAAATTTACTTATGTTCACTACATACACTTCTTGTGAAGTAGTTTGTAGGAAATGATGTAGGAACTTAAACATGCGTTTTAAGATTCCCGCCCACTCAAATAAAGGCCTGTCTCTTTTCAAAACTAACAAATAATAGAAAAAGGATTTGTTATGAGAACTTATAGAGAAAATAAATGGTTCCATTCATTCTTACTAAATCTACTTTTAGTCTTAGGTTTAATGTTTGGTTTAAGCTCGCAAGCTTTTGCAGCTAATGGCCCTGAGGCAATTGGTCTTTTTGAACTTGACGGTGATATAAAAGATGATATTAAAAGTGATATAACCTTAGATGGTGATGACTGGCAAAATATTGTAGAAGGTACTTCAGGTGCATTTTCAAGCACAGAAGGAGGTATTTTGCATGATGGACTTAAAAAAAGCATCTTCATTGGTGGTGGTTCCAAAGATATTCGTGATATACCATTATGGAAATGGACGAATGGTTCAGTACCAGACAAAGATGAAATTATTAATGCAGCAGCTGCTGCGTACAACCACAATGGAGAATTGATCATCTATATGATGGGTGATAGATTTTCTATTGATGGATCAGCCCAAATGGGTATTTGGTTCTTCCAAGAGAATGTTAAAATGAATACAGATACTGGTAAATTTGATGGTAAACATAAAAATGGTGATATTTTGATGTTGGCGGAATTTACAAAAGGTGGGGTTCAAGCGAATATTAAACTCTACAAATGGGATGACAGTCAAAAGAATAATCTTAACCTCCTCTTTGATGGGACAGGTGATGAGTCAGATGACTTCTACGCAATTTCAAACGGAGTGTCTACTCCAGCGTTAAGTGGGTATTCTCCTAAAAGTGGTCCAGCAGGGTATTACCCTCCTAATGCATTCTTTGAAGGGGGTCTCAATGTAAGTGCAATATTTGGTGGTTCTCAGAACCTTCCATGTTTTAGTAGTTTTTTAATGGAGACCCGTTCTTCACATCGCGAAACAGCTCAATTAAAAGATTTTGTTGTGGGTGAGCTAAATACATGTAAATTAGCTATTACTAAAACATGTCTCTCATCAGAAGTGGTGCCAGGAGCCTATACAAGCTTGTTACATACTTATAAATACACACTAACCAATAGTGGTTTTGGTGCTATTGACAGCGTTACACTACGTGATGATGCCGGTACACCTATTATAGAAACTGATGACTTTGATTTACCAGAGGTACTTGATTTAGGAATGGGTGCTGAAGTCAATGCTACCTATACACATACCAGTACAAAAAACCCTCCAACCAATACTATTTATGCGACAGGTCACATTGGAGAATTTACGATGGAAGTAGTCTCTGCTGAGGCAACGTGTCAGAAAGTAATATTAAGTCCTTCTATCATTGTTGACAAAAAATGTAAACAAACACTTGAAGCCAGAAATGGACATGTCGTTGTTCGTATTGACTATCAAGGTGAAGTTTGTAATGATGAAAACGGAACACTTTTAAACGATGTATGGGTCACAGATGATGTTTCTCTTGAAAGTTTTGGTCCATTTACGCTTTATCCAGAAGATCATCCTCTTGAAACAGGTGAAGTTAGAGAAAATTATCCATACTGTGCTGACTATAGTTCTATATATTATCCTAGTGAAACAGTAAAAGCTTGTGCACATAACAGTTCACATAGTAATACTGTTACAGCTACAGGTACAAGTGCTTTAGGTCAAACTGATGTGAACACAACGGCCACCGCAACTTGTAAACTTTGTGACAGTGGAAACTGTACAGAACCAACCTCTACGCCCTAAGTGGTCAAACTAAAAAGTAGTTAAGTACATTTTGTACTTGGCTACACAGCTACATCTTCCTCTAAACATACTTGATTTCTACCATTTTCTTTACTCGTTTAACAGCTCCAGCTGTGAAACAATTATCAGTGGTTTTTTTGCTTATATAGTTTGTATATATTTTTTTAATTCCCTTGAAGTCTTAATTGTGGTGATGTTTCTCTCTTTCCTTTTCTAGAAAAGGAAAACAAAAGTCGTCTCTGTTCTCGAATCGCTTTGCTTATAAGGTCGTTCACAGAGACAGTGCACACGTTCGTGTGATTGATGGGAAGAGCGGGTTTTTGTAGGATTTATGTTGTGTTGGAGAGGGAAATTCTGATATATGCATCACAGCTGGAGCTGTGATGCGAGGGATCAGAATTTAGAGTAGTCCCATTGCCAATTTTGCTTCGTCTGTCATGCTGTCTTGTCCCCATGGTGGGTCAAATACGATTTCTACATCGATATCTTCAAGACCTTCTTGACGTTTTGCAATACTTTTTACAAGGTCAATAATCACTTGAGAGAAAGAACACGTGGCTGACGTCAGTGTCATGGTGATTTTACATTTTTTCATCATTGAAACTTCATCGGTCCAGACGTCTACGTTGTAGATAAGACCTAAGTCATAAATGTTTACAGGTAACTCAGGATCGTAGATCTCTTTGAGGTGTGCGATAACTATTTCTACCATCTCTTCATCTGTAGGCTGATTATCGATGAACTTTTGTCTCTCTTTTGCCATTTTTTCATCAATGGATTTATTGTCTAAAGGACTCATTATGCAGCACTTTCTTTACATTTTTGTGCATATGCATACACCATTTTTAAGAAGGCTTCAAGACTTTGTTGACGTACAGGGGAGAGGAGTTCCACCACACCCATGTCATGCAGTTTTGCAGGGTCAAAGTTGAGTATCTCGTCTGGAGTACGGTTAGAGAAGATGTCTAAAAGCATTGTGAGCATACCTTTTGCCATTTCTGACGTACCTTCACCACGTAGAAGAAGTTTACCTTCAGCACATTCACCGACTAACCATGCAGCAGAGGCACAGCCTTGTACAAAAGTTGCTTCATTTTTCTCTTCTTCTGGAAGGGTTTGATGTCTCTTTCCAAGGTCAAAAATATATTCTAACTTTTCATTGTCTGTTGGGAAGAGTTCAAAATCCTCTTTAAAGTTTGCTATTGTTGTTTCCATTGACATGACTGCTCCTTCTTGGTTATTAGTTTGTATTTGTTGAATAAAATACTGCTTCAAAAGCTTCTTTTATACGTTCTTGATATCTTGCATCCATCACTTTTTCTATGAGCGTATTCGCAAAAGCGATGACTAGCATTTTTCTTGCTTCATCATAAGAAAGTCCACGACTTTGTAGGTAAAAAATCTGTTTTGCATCGAGTTGACCCGTGGTTGAACCATGAGAAGCCTCTAGTTCATCTATGTAGATTTCAAGCTGAGGCTTTGCAGCCATATAGGCTTTTTCATGTAAAAGTATGGCTTTAGAGTTTTGCTCTGCTTTGGTATGTTTTGCTGTCTTTTCCACACGGATGAGTGCATCAAAAATACCTCTGGTATTACCATCTAAAATGTTTTTTGCTTCTTGTTTAGACGTAGAGTGCTCACCTTTGTGGACAATCTGCGAAACAGTACCACGACGAGAATGTTGGTTCACGTAAAGTAAGTGGTTTGCTTCTATGTGTGCACGTTCTTCTAAGTCAATTTTGAGAAGCTGTAAACCATGGTCTCCACCAAAATCAAAACTTTTAAAGATGGCTTGGGCATTTTTCCCTACATTCATTTTATGTGAAGCAATGATGCTGTATTTATTGTCATACATGTTTTGTAGTTTTAACATTCTTAGCGTTGAGTCTTTAGCAATGTCTAAGTCAAAACCATACAGTACAAGCGTATCTTGTATGTCATCAGCAACAAATGTTTCATACACAGTAGAATGTCGGTTTACTTGGTTAGACAAGGCTATACGGTAGTGAATCAGAGCATTTGACTGTGTATAGTGGTGCTCAACTTCTAGTTGTACATCACCATCTATCTCTATTTTAATCGTATGTGAACACAAGAGGTGCCCTAAATAATACATAGCATCAAAATGAGCAGGGTCAATTTTTGTGTCATTTGCATACGAAATACGTAAACCTTTAGGTGCAGAAGTAACCACACCATCGGTAATAACAAGTTTTTCACCCTCAGCAATAGGCGCATGAGGATACTCTAAAAGGGTATACTCTTTGTCAAAAAGCTTTTCAACATCAAAGTAGTGATACTCTTCTGTCTTTTTGTTGGGTAAGTCAAGCGTAGCAAACTTTTCAGCGAGGTTTACCTTGTCAGATAAACCTAAAACAGCTGTCAGTTCCTTTGCACTTTTACCTTTTAGCTCAGAGAGTTTCATTTTTCTTCCTCAATGTCATCGTAACCATGCTCTTCAAGCTCTGCAACAAGCTCAGGACCAGCAGTTTTGATAACACGACCATCTTTTAACACATGAATGTAATCAGGCTTAATGTAGTCAAGAATACGAGAGTAGTGTGTGATGACTAAGAAAGTACGTTTACCATCTTTCATTTTATTGATACCTTCAGATACTGCTCTAAGCGCATCAATGTCAAGTCCCGAGTCAATTTCATCAAGAATTATTACTTCAGGCTCTAAGATAAGCATTTGAAGTATTTCATTACGCTTTTTCTCTCCCCCTGAGAAACCTTCATTGAGTGAACGGCTAATCATGTCAGCTTTCATACCTAAGTTCTCTAAGTGGCTTTTCATAAGACGTAAAAACTCTGCTGCATTTAACTCATCTTTACCTTGATGTTTAAGCTTCGCATTGAGTGCAGTTCTAAGGAAGTAAGAGTTGTTTACACCAGGGATTTCTACTGGGTGTTGGAACGAAAGAAAGATGCCGTTTAACGCTCTCTCTTCAGGTTCCATCTCTTTAATGCTTTCACCTTTGTAAAGGATGTCTCCACCTGTGACTTCTACATCGTAGTGACCTACAAGGGCTTTTGAAAGTGTAGATTTACCAGCACCATTTGGTCCCATGATAGCATGTACCTTTCCAGGTTCTAACTCTAGGTTAAGTCCTTTTAGTATCTCTTTGTCACCAATTTTTGCTTGTAAATTCTCTATTTTCATAATGCTGTTCTTTGTACTCATCCTACACTTCCTTCTAATGTTAATTCTAATAATGCTTTTGCTTCTACCGCGTACTCCATAGGGAGTTGGCTAAAGACTTGTTTACAAAAACCGTGCACAATCATGCTCACGGCATTTTCTTCACTAATCCCTCTTTGACGTAAATAAAAGAGTTGCTCATCTGATATTTTTGAAGTGGTTGCTTCATGTTCTATCTGTCCTTGCATATCTTTTGACTCTAAGTAAGGGAACGTATGTGCCCCACAGTTAGACCCAATAAGTAGTGAGTCACACTCTGAGTAGTTTCTTGCGCCTGTCGCAGATGCAGCAATCTTGACTAATCCTCTATACGTATTTTGACCTTTCATGGCCGAAATACCTTTAGAAATGATGGTTGAACGTGTGTTCTTACCAATATGTATCATTTTGGTACCGGTATCTGCTTGTTGGGCTAGGGTAGTGACTGCTACGGAGTAAAATTCACCCACAGAGTTGTCACCTTTTAAAATACAAGAAGGGTACTTCCATGTAATCGCAGAACCTGTCTCAACCTGTGTCCAAGAAACTTTCGCGTTGTCACCGGCACAGATGGCTCTTTTGGTTACGAAGTTATAAATACCACCTTTACCATTTTCATCACCAGGGTACCAGTTTTGAATGGTTGAGTACTTGATCTCAGCATCTTTGAGGATGACAAGCTCTACGACTGCAGCGTGGAGTTGATGCTCATCACGTGTAGGTGCAGAACACCCTTCGTTGTATGAAACATGTGAACCTTCATCAGCAATGATGAGTGTACGTTCAAACTGCCCTGTATTGAGTGCATTAATTCTAAAGTAAGTAGAAAGCTCCATAGGACAACGTACACCTTTAGGGATGTAAACAAATGTTCCATCGGTAAAGACAGCAGAGTTTAGTGCTGCAAAGTAATTGTCTGCCATAGGCACAACTGAGAACATATATTTTTTGACAAGTTCTGGGTAGTCACGGATGGCTTCTGAAATAGAACAGAAGATAACCCCATGTTTTTCAAGTTCAGCAGAGTAGGTTGTCTTCACTGAAACAGAATCCACAACTGCATCTACAGCTACTTTTACGCCTGCAAGTTGTTTTTGTTCATCAAGTGAAATACCTAGTTTTTCATAGGCTTCTAAAATTTTAGGGTCTACCTCATCTAAAGAGTCTATCATCTCTTTTGGTGCTGCAAAGTAAGAGATGCTTTGGTAATCAATAGGTGTATAGTCTAGCTTTGCCCAGTGAGGTTCTGTCATAGACTCCCACTTCTTTAACGCTTTTAAACGTAGTTCTAACATCCACTCAGGTTCTTCTTTTTTCTTAGAAATGAACTTAAGCGTATTCTCACTAAGTCCTGGTTCTATAATGTCTGTTTCGATATCTATCTCAAAGCCGAGTGCATACTCACCGGAGAGAGCTTTATCTAACCCTTCATTTGCCATGTGTTTCCTTCATATTCTAGCTAATCACTAATCGGATAAAATTAGTCTTATTTAGTACTTATATCACAAATAGCCCTACAAAGCAAGGATATTCGTTACTCTTATGGTAATTATAGCTTTTTATGCATTAGAGTGTTCCGTTTTATCAACATCTTTGCAACACCTCTGCAAGACCTAGCGCGTGTTATGCTGCAATGACTGCTGCTAGGTTTTGAGAGACAAAGTCCCAGTTAATAAGTCCCCACCATTTTTCAATATATTCAGGCCGTACATTTCTGTAGTCAATGTAGTAAGCATGTTCCCAAACATCACAAGTCATTAAGGGTGTGTTTCCTGTGAGTAGGGGGTTTCCTGCATTGGAGAAAGATTCTATTAGTAATGCACCTTCTTTGTCAATGCTAAGCCATACCCAACCTGCACCAAAGAGTGCACTTGCTTCTCTAACAAATTGGTCTTTAAATGCCTCTAAGGAACCAAATTCTTTAGATAATAATGCTTTTAATGTCTCTGAGGGTTCTGTGTTTGTACTAGACATGCCAGAAAAGTAAAAGTTATGGTTATACACTTGTGCAGCATTGTTAAATATGCCACCCTCCGAACTTGTGACAATGTCCACTAAAGTTCTCTCCTCATACTTCGTACCCTCAATGAGCTTGTTTAGGTTGTTAATATAGGCTGCATGGTGTTTGCCATGGTGGTACTCTAAGGTCTCTTCCGAGATAAAAGGTTCCAAGGCATTTTTGTCAAAAGGTAAAGTCATTAATGTATGTGTCATTTTAAATCCTTTTTTATCTTATGATAAGAGGTATCTGTGTAGTGCTGGTGTAGTCATTACCCCAGAAATTAATAGCTATCGAAAAATGACTGGAGTTTTTTAAGGTCATGTTTCATCTCAAATAAAGGCTTTTTATTTTCACCTCTTTTATGATCTTCAAAAGTAGGGGAAAGCGCTTGATAAAATACCCCAATAGGCACAGGTGCATCTTCAAGGGCTTTTTCCATGGCAGATATCAAGTTATTTGTCTTGTATGTTTCTTCTAGTTCATAAGTGTTATCTTTAAACCATCTATAAGTGTTGACTTTGTTAAAGACCACACAGGGCTGAAAGATATCTACCAAAGCATACCCTTTGTGTAAAAAGGCTTCTTTGAGTACTATTTTAGCATGTTCATAATTTCCAATGTTCACACGTGCTACAAAGCCAGCCCTTAAAGCCAAGGCAACAGAAATGGGATTAAAGGGCTCAGAGCTCACACCTTTGACTTGCACAGGCGTTTCAAAACCTTTTTGACTTGTGGGGGAAGCTTGGCCTTTGGTAAGACCATACACCATGTTGTTGTGTACAATATGTACAATATCTGGGTTACGTCTTACCGTGTGCATAAAGTGGTTTCCACCTTCTCCATACATATCACCATCTCCACCTTCAGCAATGACAGTGAGTGTTGGGTTAGAAACTTTAATGGCTGTGGCTACCGGTAGTGCACGTCCGTGAAGACCAGAAAACATGTTTGTATCTATATAATAGGGTGTTTTAGACGCTTGCCCGATACCTGCGACTATCACAATGTTTTTAGCATCAAGTTCAAGTTCTGTCAGTACCTCTTCTATGAGTTTTAAGATACCGAAATTTCCACATCCTGGACACCATGCATTGTTTATATTTGCTCTGTCAAGTGGATGATTCATCTTATCTCCTTTAGGATTTTACTTAATTTCTCTTCTAATAGATCTGTGAAGAAAGGGAAGCCGTTAGACTGTAAAATACGATGGTCTATGTTGACATCATGGGATTTGAGTATATCTGCAAAGTCTCCTACAGCATTGTTTTCTATGACAATAAGAGTTTTGGCTTCTTTAAGTACTTTTAAATGCTCTGGATTAAGTGGATGCACCCAGTTAAAGTGTACTTGAAAGAGTTGTGCATCATTTAAGACTTTTAGCACTTCTTCTATGACAGCTTTTGTAGAACCCCATCCTATGACTGCAATGTCACCTTGACCCATGACTTGAGGTTTAAAAGCTTCTTCAATACTAAGGTTTATTTTTTCTTGTCGCTTCTGCTGCATTTGGTCACGTATGTGATAGTTTTCCGTACTTTGACCACGCTCTTCATGCTCATGACTAGAAGAGACGATGAGACCTTCACCAAAACTTGGTACACCTCTAGGACTAATAGCGCCATCTTTCAAGCTATAACGATTATAAGATGCTTCTGTTCTTTGAATATATCTACGTTGTTCATAAGCGGAAAAATCAACATCAGAAATCATAGCAATGGAGTCTGCCAAGTATTGATCACTCAGATAAATTACGGGCATCTGGTATCTGTCTGCCAGTTCAACGGCTAGATAGGCATAGTCTATACACTCCTGTAAATCCCCCGGAGCTAAAACAATACGTCCAAAGTACCCATGTCCAGAGTGTATGGCGAGATTGAGGTCTCCCTGTTCTGTTCTTGTGGGTAAACCTGTTGCAGGACCGGGACGCTGTGCCAGATAAACCACTGCTGGTGTTTCACTTACCCCTGAAAGGCTGATAGTTTCTGTCATCAGTGCAAATCCTCCTCCTGAGGTTGATGTCATGGCTCTTGCACCGCTATACCATCCCCCTAAGACCATGTTAATTGATGCAATTTCATCTTCACTTTGTTCCACAACTATCTCAAACTCATTAGACATGGAAGCCATAAAGTTCAGCACACCTGTAGAGGGGGACATAGGGTAGGAGGTAATCATGTTACAACCTCCTAGTAAAAAGCCAAATCCTGATGCGCTTGAACCATTGAGAAGATGCATGTTTTCTGGATCATGAACTAGAGCAGAAAGATGTTTTGGCATCTCTACACTTCTCAAACTTGTCGCATAGCTAAAGCCCTCTTGCATCGCTGTTTCATTCTCTTCTGGGTGTTGTTTTTTTAACAAAGTCTTTATACTCTTAGAGAGGTTTTGATTGTCAAGTGAAAACATAGCAAACAATACACCCGCCACATAAGCATTGGCATAACGTAGATTCCCCACTTCTTTGACCGCTTCTAACATAGGCATAGCTGTAATGGTAAGTGTTTCATCTTTAATGCTTTCATCAGCAAGCACGATCGTCGTAGGCCCTAAACGTTCCTGCACATGGTCTAAAGCCTCTTTGTCTAGTGCGATGAAAATATCCACTTGCCAACAAGGTGCGCAAATGGGAACATTTGAAATGCGTAGTAGGGTGGTGTTACTTCCTCCCCTTACCCGAGACATATACTCTTTGGTGGAAAATACAAAATACCCAGAGCGTTTAAAGGCATCGGTTAAAACATTTTCCAAGCTCATAATACCTGCACCTGCGGCACCTCCTATAAGGATAGAGGTACTTTCATGTTTACTAGCACTTTCTTCTCTCTGGCCAACTGCTAGCTTGATGGGAGATTCATTAATAGTGTTAAAGTGTTCTGACTCTAATTTTTCTTTACTCATTTAACATCCTTTTTAGACCAAGTAAGTTTTGCCCCATAATACGCCACAATCGTCACAAAGACCATCGTGATTAGGACAATGCTATGATAGAGGACACTTTGTAGTGAGAGTGTAAAAACCACTTCAGGATTTTGCCAATAAATCTCAATAGCCACAAGCCCTAGAAGAAGGTTAAGCACAGAGAGTAGAAGTTTTACAATGAAAATACGCGTCCAGGACAATTTGTAGTTAATCCACCAAGAAAAGATGCCAGGGATCATGGCAAAAAAGCCTGTCACAACGGCTGCAAAAAAGGTATAGAAAATGGCTGAGGCAAAAGCACTTTTAGGAAGAAAGAAAAAGAGGATGTCTAAAGCCCCTGCAAAGAAGTGCAGGGCAATGGGAAAGTGTACCAACATTGGGTGAGGGTGGTACTTTTTATATAAGGTTTTTAAGTCATTCTTTTTTTGTGTCTCTATTGCTTCTTCATCTTTCATAACAATAAGCTCCTTTTTGAGGGCTATTCTTTACTATAGCATAAAGTCTAAACGTGCAGTATACGTGGACTAAGAGAAAAGTAAAGGGTCAAGCTTTTTACAGTATTCGCTAATTAAGCACTAATTCTTCTTAATGTAAGTTGGTCTTCATACCCTTTGTTAAACTATTTTTATAAATCTTACCATCTTTCATAATGATACGTAAAACTTTAACTCCATCACGAGGCTCTGCATCAAACCATTTATAATTACCACCAATGGCAGTGATGTCTTTCAGTGGATTACCATCAACCACTAGAATATCTGCGTATGCACCTTCTTCTATCACTCCTAATTTACCATCTATATAAGGATTAAGCACATCACCTGAAAGGGCTAAAATCTCAGCATTTACAGAGGTTAATGATTTAAGTGCAAAGAAATTTCCTAAGAATTTAGCACTTAAATATATTTCATGATCTGTCTGCTTTTTACAAGACTCAACACCACCCACACAATCTGAATGGAACCCAAATTTTGGTTGATACTTTTTTACATTTTCAATATAGTTAACAAAAGCTTTTTGAGCAGATGCAGCTTTACGCGCAGATGCGGGACTAGACTTGATCGCTTCAATTTCTCCTAAGTAAGGAGAAAAGGCATGCATATTTGTTGTGATATAAGCACCTTTCTCTTCCATTAATTTAGCAACGTCACCATCAAACATAAAACCGTGTTCTATCGTTTTTACACCATTTTCTAAACAACGTATAATTGATTTTTTACTATATGCATGTGATCCAACATAAGAACCATAAGCATCTGCTATTTCTACAGCAGCACGTATCTCTTCTGCAGAATAAGCATCAAGTTGCCATGGATCGAAAGCAGAAGCTACACCACCACTAGACATGATTTTGATCTGTGTTGCTCCCTGCATAAAGTTTTGTCGTGCACCTGTTTTTATCATATCCACGCCATCTGCAGTAAAGGTCATACCCAGTCTTCCGCCAGCTGATTGAATATCATTAACCGTTTCATTTGGTGTAGTATAGTTTCTAAAATCTGCGTGAGAGCCTGTGGGTCCTATAAAAGCACCGGAAGGGTAAATACGAGGTCCTTCCACTAAACCTGCATCTATACTCTTTTTAAGTCCTATTCCCATACCACCCATATCACGCCAAGATGTAAATCCCGACATCAAGGCCATCTTCGCTTTTGCTACTGACCTAACAGCGAGTTCTTCCCAGCCTCGATTATTTTCAATATCTGCTAAAGAGGTACCATTCATCTGTAGATGCCCATGTCCTTCTATAAGACCAGGCATTAATGTTTTACCTTTCCCGTCTAATACTATTGCACCTTTTTCATGTACAATAGCTTTTGATGAGATGGTCTTAATCAGATTGTCTTCTACCAAGACATTCATTTTCATCTCTAATTTATCATTTTTCCCATCAAAAATATTGACATTGTTTATGAGAATCTGACTCGCTGAGAGAGATATAGTCAAGGCTACTGTTGCAGCCATTACACTTACTAATTTTTTCATTCTTTTTCCTTTTATGTGAGCTTAAAAACACATCAGAACGCTTTTGTCTAGCGCTCCAATCTACTTTTTCATACGTGCATTAAAACGTAAACCGTGTTCTTAGTCCAAAGAGCCACATACTTGACTCTGCAGGGAAAAACGCAGGGTCTTTAAAGTACTGTATGCTTGGTGTGATGGCTATGCTTTGTGCCAATTGTACACGGTAAAACATCTCTGCCGTGGTTTGGTCCTTTAGACTGTCATCAGAGGGGTCCGCCCAGTTAAGTCCAAAACCAAAGAGGTCTCTTGTCTGGTTTACATAGTAGCCTACACCTGCACTTATGTTTTTTTGCATAAGCGCAGCACCATCTTCTGAATATCCTGCTCTTAAAAAAGGCATCCATGTGTCATCTACAAACCATGCAGCTGAAAAGTTTGCTCCCCAGCCTTCAGGTGAAGCGTTAAACTTTGAATGTTCATCTACATGCCATAGTGTCAAGTGAATGTTCTCAAAGTAGATACGGTCCTGTCCTGTTGTCCAACCTATCTCTATGGAAGTAAAGTATTTATTGTCTTCAAAGAACGTATCGAAACCTAGCTCTTGTGCATCTGCATTGGCATCATTAATTCCAGCTATCACATAAAAGTTCTCATCTAACATACTTGCAGCAGCCAACCCTAACCCCTGATTTGGCAAAAACATGGACTGGTCCGATAAAAAAGCGAGGTTTGAAAAAGCTGTCATGGGATTTATAAGCCCGTATACCCCTAAGTAGTCCGTTGGATCCAAGATACCAACTTGGAAAGTTGTTTGCCCTTCATTGAGGTACTGTTTCCAAAAGAGGTTGGTAAGTCCCCAACCATCATGTTGCGTATAGTCACCAAATAATGCACCTGTAATACCGTAATATCCTGCAGAAAAACCATAGTTTTGGGCATCTAAATGATTGCCAAAGGTATGACGGTTTTCTACTTTAAAGATGAGTGAGCCGGAATTGGCAGAGTCTGCATTGTAGGCTTTGTATGTACCGTAAATTCTAAATACTCCAGAAAAAGCCTCTTTATCTGTTAGACTTGGATTGGCATTTTGGTAAAGTGTTTGATAGTCTCCACCGAAGTGAAGGTTGTGTTCTTTGTTGATAGATGCTTTCCATTCATTGTAGGGTGTAAAGAAGTTATCTACAGATTCAAGGCGAAAAAATGAGGTATCGGGTAGTTCATTTTCGATCATCGTACCTTCAACACTGCTGGGAGAGGTAAATACCGGTGTTTCATTGGCATGTACTGCTGCTAGCAATACCATTGATGTGATGAAAGTTTTGTGAATTACTAATATTGGTTTAATCATAGAACTATTTTAACGAATAAATGTATAAGTTATTTTTAAAAATTAAAATAATATATAAATATTTGATTTTATTAATTATTTAACTACAATAGAGATGAAGCTTTGTGAGTATCATTAATACAGGGCATAAAAATTTACAACAAAACAAAGGATGGAATAATGACTATGTATAAAAAACTCCTTGGTATCACAGGTGCCGTACTTCTCTCAACAAGTATGACACTTTCTGCTGCCGAGGACACCACAGCTGCTGTCACAGAAGCAGGTAAAAAGACTCAGGCAGAAGCAGGGGTCTCCCCACTTGAACTGGTTAAAAAATCTTATGCTTACCTTGGTGCACTCAAACACTACTCTTTTAAAGCAACCATCGTCAACGAAGATGAGTATGCTGACCATATGATGCTTTTTCTGACACACAACTACAGTGCTTCAGTACAAAGACCCGATAAAGTACGCATGCAAGTAAGAGGAGATGTAGACAATAGAGATACGGTGATGAACAATGGAAAAGTATCTATCTATGACATTGCAGACAATGAATATGCAGAGGTTCCTTTTGATGGTGACATTGATGATGCACTTGATACACTGACTGAGGATTATGGTTTTGCAGTTCCTTTGACGCAATTGCTTTACTCTGACGTCGCTGAAGACCTTGATTTTGACAAAGGCTTCTACTTTGGTACCGTCACAGTAGATGGAAAACATTGTTACTATGTTGGGTTTCCTGGTAAAGAATGGGATATCCAGCTTTGGATTGAAAAAGGAGATACACCTCTCATCAGACGTGCAGCTTTTGTAGATAAAACCATGAAAGACCAACCTCGTAGTATGATCAAGGTAGCGTGGAATCTTGATGCAATTAAAGATCAAAGTATCTTTACTTTTACTGCGCCCAAAGATGCAAAGAAGGTAGTCGCGAAAAAGATTGTAGTTGAACAAATGACCACTGACAAAACAGTCAAAAAGGATGAAAAATGAGAAGAAAAAACTTTTTTGCCGTTAAACTTGTAGCGGTTACTTTAATGCTGGGACTCTTCTCTCCTTCTATTTCTATTGAGCAGAGTACTACATCACCAAAAATGACCGTATTATCACAGCTCTCTACTGCTAAGGTCAGCTTCACATTGTTTCATCAGGCTGAAGCTAGAAAATATAAAAAAAGAAGATATAGAAAAGCACGTAGAAAATCTATACGAAGAAATCATCGTCGTGCCAACTACAGACACCATAGAAGAAGCCGTGCTTACCACAGAGGACGTAACAGACGAAGTAATACGGGTGCTGTCGTAGGAGCAGCTGTTGTGGGTGCTGTTATTGGTGCAGCAATCAATGAGGCTAGTCACGATTAAAGCTCTTGACACCTAGTAAGTTGGTCTTCTCTCAGAAGGCCAAACTTCTATGCTATAATCTTTCATGCCTAAAACCTTTATCTGTAAAAAATACATACGCATCTTACACTACTTCCAATTTTTCGTGGCCTTAGTAATGCTCATTTTTCTCTACAACTTCGTTCCTATTAGTAAAAATGCCACAGAAACATTTTACTTAGAGGGTGAAAACAAGCAGGGTATCGTGACATCGTTAGAAGCGCAGGGCTACACCCTTACTTTTATAGATAAAGTGATGTTGGATTTTGATGCACTTCCCAAAAGAGGGTGGTACACGCTTAAAAAACAGCATGATGGACGGTATGCTTTTTTTAAAGACATTTACAAACATAAAGCAAAAACCATGAACATTGTCATCTACGCTGCTGAGACACATACAGAGATTGTGAGACGTTTAGCCAACGACATGAAGCTCAATGAAAAAGAACTTCAAAAAGCGTATAAGGCATACGCACCCTTTAGAGAAGCCAGCATCTTTTCGGGACACTACAAAGTGGCAAGAAAAGTCAAAGAAGAGACGCTCATACGCTACTTAGTAAACGACTCTCAAAAAGTACTAGACTTTTTCATAGCCAAAAGCTTCACAAACCCACCAGACCATCTTGAAGTCAAAATTTTACTAACCATTGCGTCTATCATTCAAAAAGAGAGCAATGCCATTTCAGAGATGCCTACCATTTCTGCGGTCATCTATAACCGTTTAAAGAAGAAAATGAGACTTCAAATGGACTCTACCTTGAACTACGGTAAGTTTTCACACACCATTGTGACCCCTGAACGTATTAAAACGGACACAAGCTACTACAACACGTACAAACACAAGGGGTTACCACCACATCCTATGGCAAGCATCTCCATAGACGCCTTACGTGCGGCGATGTTCCCTGAAGATTGTAAACATCTTTTCTTCATGTTGAAGCCTAGTGGTAAACATGTTTTTTGTGAAAGTTATGAGGAACACTTAACCAATATCCGTACCTTTAGAGCGTACCAAAAGAAACGAGAAGAAGAGAAGAAGAAACTTGCTGAGGAAAAATTAGCCCAAGAGAAACTTATCAAGGAAAAACTCTCAGAGGAGAAGAGAAAAAAAGAAGTAAAAGTGAAAGTCTTTAATGAGATTAATGAATCAAACCATAGTCTTTCTCTACCCGTAAAAAAATAGTATAATAAATACCATAAATAAAACCACCTAATTTATCTTTCTGCTATATTTAAATAACGGTGGCTGTAAATACACTGGTCATGTTTGAGATCTTTTATCTGTTTAATTCTCGTTATATTACTGATTCAGTGCTAAATTGGGAAGGATTTACCGGTAACCGCTATGTACTGATCTCCATTGCTATACTCATCATACTCCAGCTTGGGTTTACCTACCTTACGCCAATGCAAATCCTGTTTGGTACAACAGCGATCGACTTTGCTATATGGTTACATATTGTATTGGTTGCATCTTCTGTACTTTTCCTTGTAGAATTGGAGAAGTATGTTGTACGGTATAAGGAGAGAAAAAAATAGTGTAATCACGAGAGCTGTTATAAAGCTAATCATGGTTTTGATCCGTTTTCATCAAGATCTTCTTTCTGCAAAAAGAGTTTTTTGTTTCCATGACAGTTTTGACAGCTGCTATTTTGTGGTGTAATACGTCTAATGTTATGCGGTGCAATAGTTTTCCATGTAGGATATTTATCAAAATTCGGCATCTGATTTTTACCAAAACAGTTTTGGTAGGGTTGGGCATGGCAGACTTGACAACTTACATTTTTATGCAATGTATTGTGTTGAGGCGTTGAACTGTTCGGAAGGGCATCATGACAGTCCGTACATTGTGGACGCCCTTTGACATCCCCTCTACTCGTATAGCTCGTACCGTCACCATGCATATCATTTTTATGGCAGTCTAGACAATGCATACCTGCCTCAAAATGAACATCAGGTTCAACCCCTTCTTTTGTTGTCGACAAAATTACATCGGTAGATTTTTTATTTTCTACCGTTTCTTTTATTTCGCTTCGCAGACTTTGCATATATTCGACCAAAGCTTCCAGTTCGGGGAATGTAAGTTGTTTGTATTTTTGCTTTTGCTCAAATGCACGCTCAGGCATTTTATCCTTAACTGAATCTGCAGCAATAATCCACGCTTCAAGTGTTTTTTCTTCTAACTTGTCACCTACACCATCAAGAGGGTTCCTACGGTTTCCTTTCCCCTCAATTGAGTGACAGCGTGCACAGCCTTGGGCTGAAAAAACCTCTTTTCCTTTTTGAATTTTTTCCAAATCTAAAGTTATTGTTTTTAAGCTTTCGGGCAAAGAAATATCTTTTTTAATTTCATTTTCATTTTTTGTCTCAGTTCGATCTTGATTTTGCGAAAGAGCAAAGAGAATTGAGAGTGCAACAATGAGAACAGACGTTAAAAGAACAATGTATTTTGAAATACGTTCGCGCATTCTTACTCCTTACACCATATCAAATAGTTCAAAATGAACTTTACTTAAAGGAACTCTTAAACCATAAAGTTCCTTTTGTGCCGCATTACTCATGGGCTTTGGACCACAAATAAAATATTCAAATTCAAGAAAATCTTCCGGAAGTATCTTTTGAAATAACGCTTTAGAAACACGACCTCTTTCTCCTTGCCAAGCATCATCAGCCTTACTTAGGAGATGAATAAGTTTTAAATTGAGATGGTTTTGTATATCCTCCAATTCATCACGAAAAATAATACTTTCCCAATTTTTGTTAATGTTAAGAAAAATGAGTGGTCTTTTATCATTTTTATCTGCCATACTGCGTAACATGCTCATAATAGGAGCCGCTCCAACGCCAGCAGTGATGAAGACAAATCCTGGTGCATCTGGGTAGTTATCTACGCAAAATGTCCCGTATGGACCATCAAGATATACAGCTTCACCTATAGGGGTGTCTTTGATGGTTTTTGTAAAATCACCAAGCTCTTTGATGGTGAATTCTATTCTATTATTGTTGGCAGGCGAAGATGAAAAAGAGAAAGGGTGCTCTTTGATGTGGAATGGAGAGTCCTTGAGTGTCAACCATGCAAATTGACCTGCTTTGTACTGCATACCTGAATGATTTACAGCCTCAACAACAATAGTATAAGCACTACCATATTCTTTTTTGATCTCTACAACTCGGTAGGGATGTCTTTTCATACTCCATGGTTTAATAAAGCGTATGTAAACTATGAGTAATACGAAAAATAGGGTATATGCTGTCCATAACCAGCGTTTTTCAGGCGTAGCGAGATAATACCCTACACCTTCAATATGTGAGAGAGCAAGTAAAAGTGCAGTCACAGCCATAACGATATGCAATATGCGCCAAGTTTCATACTTGATTTTTAATTGTTTACGAAAAAGTGAAGTGACAATAAGCAACATAAACAACAATAAGCTTACTCGACCAGTCGTCATATACCATGGTGCTTCAAGGGGACTCATCGCACCAAGTGCTTCTACGTTGTTAATACGAATAATGAGAAAATGCAAAAAGATAAATACAAAAGCGGCTATCGCCAAATAACGATGAAAATAGTAGATGATATCTATACCAAAAGGAGCAGATACACGTTTAAATCTTGCCGTTAGGAAAAACTGCATGCCCATCATCGCCATACCTGCAAAACCAAATGCCATAGAGAGATCCCACCAAAATCCGGAACCAGGAGGGAGATCTCCGATGTTTAGCACTATGAGTGGAGCAAGTACCATCATCAAATAAATACCCAACCAAAACAATAGCGACACTACAACATTTTTTTTCTTCATTTTACCTCCTTCCTATGTTAGAGCAATTATTATAATATAAATCTCTTCTATTGAAATAATTATTTAGTTAATGTAGCGAATATTTATATTTGTTTTAATTCTTTAAACATAGCTGCCGCGGTTTTTTCTGTTTCCACAATAATATGTGTTAAATTTAAACCTGCAAGTGACTCTTTGTCTTCTTGGTTATTGACTTTAACAATAGTTTTAATATTAGATGTTAAGTCGTTTACTGCTTCACAAACATGATTTAATTTTTGACTATTCCCTAGCGAAATGATGACAGCAGAGGCATCTCTGATGTTTACAGATTCCAAGATACTTTTTTGTGTGGCATTTCCAAATATAACAGGTAAACCTTGTTTTTGCGCATCTTTCACTGCTTTGATATCATCTTCAATGGCAATAAAGCTAAGGCCTTCTTTTTCAATGAGTTTTGAGATATGTCTTCCAAGTCTCCCAAATCCTATAATAACCACATGCCCTGATGACGTCTCTTCTAAAGTAGTTATTTCATCGTCACTATCGTCTTCTTTTTTATGTAAAAGGTCTGCTATCTGGGAAATGTTTTTTAAGACAAATGGCGTGAGTATCATAGAGATAACAATAGTAATAATGAGCACTTGTCCCTGTGCAGGTTCCAGTAAACCTTGTGCCAGTGACAATTCAAAAATTACGAGTCCAAACTCACCAAGTTGAAACAAGGCAAGCGCACTTTTAAGCGCATTTCTTTTGTTGAGAGCAAACCTTAAAATTGCAAAAATAATAAGTATTTTTATCACAATTAATAGAGGCAATAGAAGCGTAATAGTGAGTAGATTGTCATAAATAGTTTTAAAATCAAGCTGCATGCCTACCGTGATGA
This sequence comes from Sulfurovum sp., assembly GCA_013139765.1. GTDB lineage: Bacteria > Campylobacterota > Campylobacteria > Campylobacterales > Sulfurovaceae > Sulfurovum. The sequence goes on along the minus strand of WTAE01000144.1, from coordinate 12,386 downwards.
AAAATATACCAAGTAAGAGATCTCTAAAAGGAATCAAGTCTGCTTCAACCTGATGTTTATATTGGGTTTCTGATATCATCATTCCTGCTATGAATGCACCTAAAGAGTAAGAAAAACCCATTTCATGGGCTACAAATGACGAGCCTATCACGATAAGTAAAATAGAAGATATAAATATTTCGTTTGATTTGGTTTTACTGACTTCATGGAAAAAAGGCTCAAGCAAATATCTCCCTGCCATAAACAAACCGACTATTAATGCAGTGGCTTTGATGAATGTTAAAAAAAGCAAAGAGGAAACAGAACCATCTTTAATAGAAAAGAGGGTGATCATAAGTAAAATAGGAATGACAGCAATATCTTGAAACAGTAATATACCCAATACCTTGTGGCCGTATTGTCTATTGATATCTCTATTTTCATTTAAAAGTTTTAGTACAATGGCAGTGGAAGAAAGTGCAAGTGCTGCCCCTATAACTATGGATGATTTTATCTCTATATTGAAGAAATAATGTGCAATAAAAGTAAAAACACCGGCTGTTAAAATAACTTGAAGGCCTCCATATAAAAACACTTCTTTTTTCATTTTTACAAGGTGTTTTACCGAGAACTCCAAACCAATAGTAAACATTAAAAAGACTACACCAAACTCTGCTATATCTTTTAACTCTTGATTGTGTATGGCATCGTGTAGATCAAAGCCATAAGCTATGACTGTCCCCGTTGCGATATAACCAATAATAGTAGGTATTTTATACTGTCTTAAAAACAAGTTCAGCATTGTTGATATGAGTATGGTAATGATGATAATCTCTAACATAAAATAGTCTTATCCTTTAATGCAATGTTTAGAAGGTTCAGTAGATTTGAAAGTATAGCAAAGTTATTGGTATTGTCTCATAATTTAGAAGGGACGTATTAAAAAAAGGGAGGGGGAGTTAAAAGAAAAGGCCATCACCAAGTAAACAAGGGAAGATTACAAACTTTTGGACAAGGAGTAAAGAAGATACTCGGTTGTTAGCCTTTCTAATTGAATTATAATATAGTAGCGTTAATGGTGGGTAACATAGGGTTAATTAAAAATTAACAGATATCTATATTTAGTATCACAGCTCCAGCTGTGATACCCCTAGCAGAGTTGTGTTACATACAAAAACTTGTTTATACAATTAGATTCCGATAGAGGTTTAACAGCTGGAGCTGTTAAACGAGTAAATAATAGGGATAACATACTTGAGGGAACAGGAGGAATGCACTGTTACTTTATGATGCTAGTATCAGTGATTAGCCACTTAAACTAAAAGAAAATATATAGAGTATACTTTAACAAATGAAACTTTTGTCTTTTATAAATTAAATTATGTAATGTATGAATTTTATAATTTATTGGCACAACAATTTGAAAGTATTTTAAGCGATTATGAAGTAAATTATAGACATATTGCGGTCTTGTTTCAGAAGTTGTCAAATGATTATACTGAATAAAAGAGTTTGATACCATCAAACATATTGAGTTGTTTTATATACAGTTTTGAAAGTATAAATTTCAACCAGCTACAACATTTAAATATTAAAAATAAAATACATAAGGGATAAAATTGAATACGCATACACCAGGTTCAGAAGGTGAAAAAAAACTTCAGAAAATATTTGATACTACACAAGATGCCTTGAACTTCTATAATAAACAGGTACTGACCCATCTTGCGCCATTGATGCAAGAATTCATTGCAAATCAAGAGATGATATTCATTTCAACTTCAGATAGTAAAGGGGAGTGTGATTCTTCTTTTCGTGCAGGGGAAAAAGGTTTTGTCCATGTTATAAATGAAACGCATTTGATTTATCCTGAGTATACTGGCAATGGCGTGATGGCAAGTATGGGAAATATATCTGAGAATCCAAATATAGGGATGCTTTTTATAGATTTTTTTGAAACAAAAGTAGGTCTTCATGTGAATGGGAAAGCCAAGATCATAAGAAAAGAGTCTTTAAAAAAAGATTTGTCAGTATTTGAGGGACTTTATGAAAAGTTATTGATCAACAAGCCACAGTTTAAAACAGTCAGCTATATACTTGTTGAGATTGAAGAAGCATATATACATTGTTCGTTGCATGTACCTATTTTACAAAAAGTTGAAAATAAAGCGATATTAAATAAATATCCAAAAGGAAGTAAGGGTGGAGATCTCTTTAATGTAGCAAACACACATAGAGAATGGGCTGTAGGGAACTGTTGAACAAGTAATGCATAATAGGACATATATCACAGTTATTTGATTGAAAGTAAGGTTACATGGGATTTTAAAGGGGAAGTAAAAGAAAAGACCATAACCAAGTAAACAAGGGAAGATTACAAACTTTTGGACAAGGAGTAAGAAGATACTCGGTTGTTAGTCTTTCTAATTGAATTATAATGTGATAGCGTTAATAGAGGGTAACATAGGGTTAATTAAAAATTAACAGTTTCTTAGTATAAAATAAATGATTTGAATTGTGATTTTTGTGTGAATTGGTTGCGGGAAGAGGATTTGAACCTCTGACCTTCGGGTTATGAGCCCGACGAGCTACCAAACTGCTCTATCCCGCGACAGGAAGTGTAGATTAAAAATCTACTTGGTGTTGTTTTTACATTTAAATAATTGGTTGCGGGAAACGGATTTGAACCGCTGACCTTCGGGTTATGAGCCCGACGAGCTACCAAACTGCTCTATCCCGCGACAGGATTTTAAGATTTTGACGTCTTAAATACTTGTATTATTTAAATGTTAAATAATGGATGGGGTAGAGGGATTCGAACCCCCGAATACCAGTACCAAAAACTAGTGCCTTACCGCTTGGCGATACCCCAACATTCATAAGTCATTGCTTATGTGGACGGCATTATAGCACCAAATGTATTACATGTCAAGAGGTTTTTTAAAAAAGACTAAAATTGTTTAAATTTTTCTTACCTAAAGTCATGCAAGGTATAATAACACCATATATGAATCTAACTATAGGGAGCACATACTATGTCAGCAGAAGCTATAAAAAGAGTTGAAAAAGCCATAGAAGAGACCAAAAAAGGTCGTATGGTCATCATGATGGATGACGAAGACAGAGAAAACGAGGGTGACCTTGTCTATGCCGCAACATTTTCTACGCCAGAGATGGTAAACTTCATGGCCAAAGAAGCAAGAGGGCTCATTTGTACGCCTTTAACAAAAGAGATAGCCACAAAGTTAGAACTTTTACCTATGGTAACAAACAACATCTCTAACCATGAAACAGCATTTACGGTGTCTATTGACTCAACCAATGCTGAGACAGGTATATCTGCACACGAGAGAGATGACTGTATTTCTAAACTCTCTAACCCACAAACCGTTGCTAGTGACTTTGTACGTCCTGGACACATCTTTCCACTCATTGCTAAAGATGGTGGGGTGTTGGTACGTACAGGGCACACTGAAGGCTCTGTAGACTTATGTAAACTCGCAGGCCTCGCTCCTGCAGCAGTTATTTGTGAAATCATTAAAGATGACGGCACCATGGCACGTATGGATGACTTAGAGATCTTTGCCAAAGAGCATGACCTGTGTATTGTCTACATTGCAGACATTGTGGAGTATCGTTTGGCTCATGAGCAGTTAGTGCAACGTCTTTCTAAAGAAGAGTGTGACTTTAGAGGTACGCAAGTAGAGAAAATTATTTACATTGACCACTTAGAGCGTACACATACAGTGATTCAGTTTTACAAACCCCATACACGTGCTAACGTAAAGTTTCACAACATTGGAAATGATTTAGATCTTATTTTAGACCATGAACGTTTTTCTGCTTTAGATAACTCTATAGAGTACTTAAAGCAAAATGGCGGTGTTATTATTTTCCTAGATACAAAAATGATTTCAAAAGAACAAGCCAGAGAGTTTGGTGTGGGTGCACAAATACTCACAGACTTGGGCATAAAAGAGATAAACCTTCTTACGACCAATATTGACACAGAGTTTGTTGGACTTGCAGGCTTTGGTTTGGATGTGGTTGAAAAGATTGAGATTAAATAAGTGCATAAAGTATTAACACTTACAACACTTTTGCTCTCTGCAATGATGGCAGAGGGTGAACCCTCACATCTTCCACTCTCTCAAATAGAAGCACAAGACCATGGAAATATTTTTGGTCAATCTAGAAGTTTTTACTTACATAGAACACATGATGGCACAAAAACCAATAGTAGGTCTTCACTCGCAACAGGTGGATACATTGGGTATACAAGTCCTGAATTTTCAAACTTTTCTGCCACTGTAGCACTTTATGGTACCTATGGTTTTGAGATTCACTCAGAAGATGCAGAGATTGTTGGTTCTGCGGAGTATGATCCTTCTTTGTATGGTGTAGGGTTTGACAACTATCTGTTTATAGGGCAAGCCTATATTCATTACGTTTATAATGCTACCACTGTAAAAGCAGGGCGTATGAGACTTGATACTCCTTTTTTGGGTGCAGATGATGCCCGTATGTTACCTAACCTCTTTGAAGCAGCTGTCGTAAAAAATAAAAGTTTAGAAAACACAACGCTAATGGCTGGACATGTTTTTAGAGAAACTGTCGGTACCTACGCCAGTTTATTTGATGGGCATACTGAAGACTTGACATCAGGTTACGGTAAGGGACTTGCCCAAGCTTCAAGTGGACACTTTCTAAACATGGGAACACTGGCACTTGGAGACAATGACTTTAATGACAATGGAAGTACAGACAACGCCACAGCAGGGGTCTCTATACTCTCTGCTGACTATGTAGGTTGGGAAGGTGTTACACTTCATGCATGGGACTATATTGGCTGGGATATCATGAATACCCTTTATTTAGAAGCGGACTATACCCTTGCACTGAATGAAAGTTCAAAAATAAAGTTTTCTGGACAATATATAACTCAAACAGAAATTGGTAAAGCTCTGGCTGCAGAGATAGATACAGATTATTATGCTGCGAAGATCACAGGATATTATGAAGATTTTTCTGCCTATCTTGCTTACTCAACAACGGGTAATACCAATGGTGTGTTTGGTGGGAATGTCATTTCTCCTTGGGGCGGTATGCCTGCTTATACAGTAGGGATGGTCACAAGACATCAATTTTTTGCAAACACAGATGCGTGGAAAATTGCTGCAGCATACCATTTTAAAGACTATGGCGTAAAAGCCTCTGCCTACTACTTAGAAAATGATGTTGGCTTAGGCAATATCATGGTGCCGGACAATGCATGGACAGCAAGAGAAGCAGGCTGGGATATACAATATAAAGTAGCCTCAATCAAAGGGTTAAACCTAAGAGCAAGAGCCAACTATCCAAGAGACTTTAAAGAAGGTCTTAACTGGGATGAGTACAGACTCATTGTAAATTATGATTTCTAATCAGAAGGTGTATTCACACACTAGTTGTAACAAATAGGAGTATTTTACTCCTATATAAAAATAATCACTCTTCATACTCTTTTAACCCTCACTCTTCATTTTATTACGCTAAAATATTTTAATCGCTTAAAGGAAAAAAATGTTGAAAGAAATATTCAAGCCAAACCCAGAATTTGCCAAAGATGCCCTAATCCCTAGTATGGATGCCTACTGGAAATTACAAAACAAAGCCATAGAAGACTATGATGGATTTTGGAAAGATTTTGCGGACGAAAAAATAGAGTGGCTTGCGCCTTACGATAAAGTACTTGACGAGTCAGATGCGCCTTTTTACAAATGGTTCACCAATGGTAAACTCAATGTTTCTAACCAATGTATTGACAGGCACTTAGAGACAAAAGCCAATCAAAATGCCATCATTTTTGAGGGTGACAAAGGGGATGTTGAGCACATTACTTATGCACAACTTTCACAACGTGTCAATAAAATGGCAAACTTACTGAAAAATGAATTTGGCGTAAAAAAAGGGGACAGGGTTGTTCTCTATATGCCAATGATCCCTGAAGCTGCTTATGCCATGCTCGCGTGTACCCGTTTAGGTGCCATTCACTCTATTGTCTTTGGTGGTTTCTCTTCTGCGGCACTTAGAGACCGTATTGAAGATGCTGAAGCGAAAATTGTTATCACCGCAGATGGGGCTTTTCGTAAAGGCAAACCTTATATGCTTAAAAATGTGGTAGATGAAGCACTGACTAAAGGTGCTAAGAGTATTGAAGCTGTACTTGTTGTAAAAAGAAACTTTGAAGAGATTACTTGGAAAGAGGGGAGAGACCACGCTTATAATGATTTGATAGATGCACAATCTGATGTCTGTCCTTTTGAAGCAATGGACTCTGAAGACCCACTTTTCTTACTTTATACTTCAGGCTCAACGGGTAAACCAAAAGGGGTACTACATACCACTGCTGGGTACATTTTATGGGCACAAATGACTATGGAATGGGTCTTTGATTTACGTAAAAATGATGTTTTTTGGTGTACAGCAGACGTTGGCTGGATTACAGGACATACGTACATTGTGTACGGACCACTTGCTGCGGGGACAACCACACTCATGTTTGAAGGTGTACCTACCTACCCAGATGCTGGACGTGCATGGAAAATGGTACAAGACCATAACATCACTCAGTTTTACACGGCACCTACTGCCATTCGTCTTTTACACAAAACTGGTGAAGATGAGCCTAAGAAATATGACTTGTCTAAACTAAGAATACTCGGTACTGTGGGAGAGCCTATTGACCCTCATGCCTGGAAATGGTACTATGAGACAGTAGGTAACTCTAAGTGTGCCATTGTAGATACGTATTGGCAAACAGAGACAGGAGGACACATGATTTCACCACTTCCTGGGGCCACAGCTATTAAACCTGGGTGTGCAACCTTTGCTTTGCCAGGAATAATTGCAGAAGTCATTGAAGAAGATGGTACACCTACCCCTGTAGGTGAAAAAGGACTTATGTGCATCACACGTCCTTGGCCGTCCATGATTCGTAATATTTGGGGTGACCCTGAAAGATTTAAAAAAGCGTATTTTGGTGATTGTAAAAAAGAGGGTAAAGCCGTTTACTTTACCGGTGATGGTGCCATGATAGATGAAGATGGGTACCTTACCATCACAGGACGTACCGACGATGTCATTAACGTCTCAGGACACCGTATGGGTACAGCTGAAGTCGAAGCGGCCATTGATGAACACAATGCTGTGGCTACGGTAGCCGTGGTAGGAGTACCTCACGAAATCAAAGGTGAGGGTATCTTTGCTTACATTGTACTCAAGAACCCAGAGGATGCCTCAGAAGAGCTTAAAGTGGCCATTAACAAAGTGATTAAAGCCGAGATTGGTGCCATTGCTCTTTGTGACGGTATAGCGTTTGTACCTGATCTTCCAAAAACACGTTCAGGTAAAATCATGAGACGTATTTTACGTTCTATCGTCAAAGGTGAAGAGATTACCCAAGACACGTCAACGCTTGAAGACCCTAGCATTGTTGCAATCATTGAAGGCATTGTAAAAGAGTCTTAATCTTTTACATTCGAAGAAGAGCTAAGTTCTGTGCTAAGTTCTTCTTCGTTTTACGCAGCTACATCTTCCTCTATACATACTTGATTCCTCCCATTTTCTTTGGCTTTAAAGAGTGCCAAGTCTGCACGTCTTAAGAGTGTTTGAATCATATTGTCCTCTTCTCTTAAGAGACTTAGCCCAATACTTACGGTAATGGAAACTTGTTCCTCATCCAAGAGGCTTATATTCTCAAAAACATTTGACCTAATACGTTCTGCCAAATGCGCGGCATCATCTAAATTTGTCTCAGGCATCAGTACTGCAAACTCTTCCCCTCCAATACGTCCAAACACATCTGTGTTACGTATGGTTCCCTTAATCACGTTTACCATATCTATGAGTACAATATCCCCATTTAAGTGTCCATGTGTGTCGTTAATGGCTTTAAAGAAGTCAATATCGATAATGAGAAAGGTGAGAGGATGTTTGTAGCGTTTTGAAGTTTCCAATTCTTTCATAGACATCTCAAAGAAGGCTCGTCTGTTTAATGCACCGGTAAGGTCATCGGTTCTTGCTTCAGTCATCAACGTTTGTTGCAGTCTTTCTTTTTCCTCTAGTTCAATGCTAAGTGTGTCGTTTAGCTTTAAGAGTTCAATGGTTTTGTCTTCCACCATTTGTGTTAAACGTATACTCTCACTTGCTTTTTGTGCTAAAAGTTTCTCTTGACTTCGCTCTTTTTCTTTACGTAATTTACTGATACGGTAGGCCAAAAGAAGAGAGAGTAATACAATTTCAAAAAAGGATCCAATGATGGGTGCCGTGGAAGTGAATATACTATAAGAGACTAGGCCCAAGTACAGTTGACTCAGTAGGATCATTGAGAAGAGATAAACCGTTAAGGCCAGAAGATATATTCTGGCAATTTTATGCTTTTTGTAGAGTGCCCATGCTGCGACAAAAAGTAAAAATGGTAAAAATGGCGCTACCACAATATTCATACCGTAAAAACCTGTGTGCATGTCTACTAGCATCCACACTACACTGATGATCAATATACCAATAAATAGATTGAGTATTTTATGAAAACTTGGAAAATACTTTTTAGTTTCTAAAACAGTTTGGGAAAAGAGGGCAAGCATGGTGAAAAACATGGGTATCGCAATTTGAAACAGATCATAGATAGCCATAGAGGTATAAGGGAGTAATACGCCTTTGTAGTTTGCTATCCAAAGCGCAAAAATAAAAACATAAGAGACATAATATAAATAGACTTTTTCTCTAAGATATAAAAAGATAAAAAGATTATAAAGACCAATCATAAGGATGGCGCCAAAGTAAAACATGTAGAGCTGGTTATTGAAACGATTGTCTGCATGAAAAGCTTCTGGTGTTTTTAAAACAAAAGAGCCAAACACTCCATAAAGAGAGGAGAGTTTGATGTAGATATCTTTTTTTTCATTGCCAGCAAACTCTAGAGCAAAACTTGGATTCGAAACTTTTACCGAACGCTCTTTTATAAGTACAGAGAGTCCATTTTTCTCAATTAAGTCATCGTCATAGTCTGAAACAATGTAAAGGTCAACATTTTTATGTATGATTTCTGTGAGTTCTAAAAACATCTTTTTTGGCTGCTGCGAATCATTAAGCACTTCAATGTGAAACCAGAAGTTATTTTTGTTGTATCCAAAGGCAAAAGCGTTATTTATCTCTTTAAATGTTTGTGATGGTACTTCATTAAAGGTAAGCGGATTGGTGGATGTGTCTTCAAAATAGGAGAGTGTAAAGTTCGCATATCGCGCTTGATTATTCTCAAGCATAACTGTATTGTCTGCAAAAGTTAAAGTACTCAAGAGAGAGTAAAAAACAATAAAAAGTAGATTGTTTATTTTACTGGACATCATCTATTCTACTCTTTTTATATTAGAGTTAACTATAGTAGTAGAGATTTGACCTTTTTTAAGTCTTCAAAAACATCTTTTTTAGCAGAAGGATTTCGTAAAAGGTGTGTAGGATGATAGGTTGAAATGACTTTAAACCCCTCTTTTTCATACACCGTTCCACGTACTTCTGAAAGAGGACTGTCATCTTCACTCAAGTACTTCGCTGCCATTTGTCCCAAAGTCACAATGATGTCAGGTTTTACCAAAGCAATCTCTTTGAGTAAGTAAGGATGGCAAGTATGTGCATGTGTAGGTGAGGGGTTTTGGCTGTCCAGGGCTTTACATTTTAAAACATTCGTAATGTAAACATCTGAACGTTTAAGTCCTAAGACATTTTCTATCATCTTCGTAAGCAATTCTCCTGCACGCCCGGTAAAAACTTTACCTGTACTGTCATCACTATTGGACGGGAAGTCACCTACAAACATGAGGCGAGCAGAAGGGTTACCTTCTCCAAAAACAACCTTCTCTCTGGTTTTAGAAAGTACACAAAGGTGACACTCTTTTGCTTGTTTCTCTAAAAGTTCCAAAGTATTTGGCAGCGTTAAGTCAGGTTCTTTTTCTGTAAAAATATTCACAGAAGTGTAACGATAGCCCAACTGTTTAAGCTGGTAAAGCTGTTTTAGTAAAAGGGCATTTTTAAGGTTTTTCATAAAGGTATTATACTTGCTTTATGATTGCATTTCTCTTGATAACAGACAATTAAGGACAGCTTGTATTATCTATATAATACAAGGCTGTAGCAAACATTTTTTCTTCCGGATCACCCATACGTTTTGTAATGTCATCTTCTGCAGCACAAGTCACAGGAATGCCCTCAAAACTTGTGGTCTCTTCGGCATTGTTACGAACAAGGAAGTTCACTAAAAAATAGAAGTTCTCTCCATAAGTACGTCCTGTCATCCCCACAGGTTTACCATGGGTAGCTTCTCCAACGGTGATGACATTGCTTTTACCTAGGTAAGGCGTTAAAGCAGAGATAACAAGCTCAGAAGCAGAGGCTGAGTTGCTTGTGGTTAAAAAGAATACCCTTGGCATTGTAAGTTCATTGCCATCTTGCAAGTCAAGGTCTGAAAATGTGTAGGTATTGTTATTACTTTTCAAGTCATCATTCCAGTCCAAATAAACTTGTCTTTGCTCTGGGTAAGCATCGGTAATATTGTCTAAAAGAAGAGAAGCAGTTAAGATAGACCCTCCACCGTTATAACGCATGTCAATAACAAGTTCATCGACATTGGCATTTTTAAAGGTAGTAAAAATGGCTTCAAATTCCTCCACTGAACTCTCCGTAAAAGAGTCGTAACGCAGATAAGCCACTTTCTTACCATTGTGGTCTATGACTTTGCCTAAACTCACTTTAAAGCTGTATTCAGAAGGGGTTACTACCACGGTAACTTCTGAACCATTACGTAAGAGTTTAAAGGAAGTAGGATTGTTTAAGTTAGAAGCAGCAGCAGAAATATTCTCTTGTGTCACCGCTTCACCATTAACTTGCAATAGTTTGTCACCTCTAAAAAGTTTCTCATACGCTGGTGCATCAATACGTACCAAAGAGAGGGTAAAGTCTGAAGCATAGGCAAAACCAAACCCTGCTGTTTTTTGGTTGGCAAAGTTTTCATACTCTTGGGCAGTAATGGTAAAGCTCCATATGTCTGGAGGGGTGACTTTAAGCCCATCTATAAGCCCTTGACGTGTAGAGTAGTCACCATAGTCAATTTGCTCTGCTACTTGGGTGTTCCAAAGGTATTCGTCTAAAAAAAGATTGTGTACAAAGATTTTTTCACTGTTACTCAAACCAACACTGCTAGCTGAGTCTGAGCCACCACCTCCACATGCGCTAAGCGCTAAGGCCAGTAAACTTAGTGATACAATCTTTTTTAGTTTCATAAACATCCTTTTAAACCATTTTACTTTAGTTGATGTCCTCTAAAAGCATAGGTGTACCAAAGGCTTTTAGTTTTGCTTGTGTCTGAGAAAAATACTGCTCCCAAAAAGAAGTAAGCATTTTCAGTGTCTTCGCATCTCTGTAACCCTTTTTACCTATGGTTCCAGCACCAATAACATACACATCTGCATTGTCAAAGTTTGCCAAGTGTCCAGAACTTTTTACTTTTGCCAACTCTTTTTTTGCATCTATCTTTTTAATGCGTCCTTGTTTGTAAAACGTAGTAATAGAAGAGTGTTCAATCATGTCTGAGACAAGTAAAACCACTTTCTCTTTTGCGCTTGATTTTTGGATGATATGTTTAGCAATGTCATTCAGTGACTTAATGATGTCAGAGTGAGGTAAGGTTTTGTTTGCACCTTTGAGTACACCTACCAAAGCTTTGGTTGCTTTTTTCTTTGCGTATTTGTATTGGCCATTCATACAGCCTTCATACTTACGTAAAGTCTTTTTTGCAATGGCATGTTTAGAAGAGTCTGGCAAAAGCGCTTCAAGTTTTCCAGAGTACGACACATCGGTGTATTTACCGTTAGAGTTTGCAGAAAATGATGCGATGGTCACAGCGTAGCCATTTTTAATGAAATGCATCATGATTTTGTAAGTGTAAATCATCATCTTTTTATCAAGAGGTGTGGTTTGGTCTACCAAGATGAACAACTCTTTTTCTATTCCCGGATTAGGGTTATTTAGACGCAAAGCATCATAACAACTTGGTACATCGTTACGTGCCAAAAGTAGGGTAGAGAGCGTTAAGGCTAAAAGTAATACACGTTTCATATTATCTGTCCTCAAAAGTTAGGTATTGTTTAAAGACTCTGTCTTTGTTGTTTCTTAACAGTGCCGTAGTCTCTGCATCTGTCCCTGAATTGTCGTTAATAATGTTCATTTTATGCTGTAACTTTTGAAGTTGCTGTTGTGCCACACGTGCAATGTTTGTCTTAGCGCGTTCATAGTAACCCAAAAATGCCTTTTTAGTAGAAAAGCCACGTAGACATTCATAAGCATCTTTAGACTCACGTCCTGCAAAGTCCCAG
>WTAE01000009.1 GCA_013139765.1 Sulfurovum sp. | reverse complement strand
TTTGCAAAGATAGCAGGGTCTAACTGGCTAGATACGCAAACTTTAGAAGGTCTTGAAAAAGCTTGGCTTACGGGCAATGGAGCCAATGAGATAGCCGTATCTAACAACAGTTGGGGTTTGTACTTCGATACAGACACAAGCTATGAAGACCTCATGGCTTTAGGTACAAGTACTTTACGTGATGGAAAAGGGCGTGTGTATGTTTTTGCAGCAGGTAATGATAGAGTAAGCAGTGGAAATGCAAACTTAGCCTATACCTTAAGTAACCGATATGCCATTGCCGTTGCAGGACTAAAACATGACAATACCTTTGCTGAGTACTCAAGTCAAGGTTCAAACATTTTAGTCTCTGCTTACTCTGGAAATTTTTCAGATGATAGTCCAACCATCGGTACTACTACCGTAGCTGGAAAAGCCACTACTAATATAACTTGGAGTGAAGATACCTTGCTGGATTATACTTTTGCTATGAATGGTACTTCATCTGCATCACCTATGGTTGCGGCATCTGTTGCACTTGTTTTAGAAGCTTGTCCTAGCCTTGGCTGGAGGGATATTAAGTATTTAATTGCTAAACATGCTAAACAAATAGACAATACAAACAGCTCATGGATTAGAAATGCTGTAGAGCTTACACATAGTATTGATTATGGTTTCGGACTTATTGATGCCAGTGAAATGATTGATGACTGTACAAATAGTTATACTAATTTATCTGCAGAGTTGTCGCATACAGTGAGTCAAACATACAATAGACCTATTGTAGATTTTACTTCTGAGTCTTTTGATATTTCTTTTCCTTTAGATATGACGATAGAATGGGTAGAAGTAACAATTGACAGTGACAGTACTTATGCTTCTGATTATCAGATTGAACTTGTCTCTCCCTTAGGCACAAAAACTACATTAATGTCACCCATTGCTAACCCTGACATAGTGCAATTCAATATAGGCTATTATAATTGGATGAGTGGTGGGTTTAGATTGAGTACAACAGCTATGATGGGTGAAGCAAGTTTTGGTACGTGGAGAGTCATTGTGAAAGATGAGTTAACTGGAGATGAAGGCACGCTTAAGAACATTCAACTTAAAGTCTATGGACACTAAGGAGAGAGAATGAAAAAACAGATGATACTACTTTTAACCTCTACGTTTCTTATGGGAACAAGTTTCGCTTATGCCGATAAAAAATCTACTAAAGCCAACAATGCAAATGTAGAAACTATGACCATTATGGATAAGGGTGTCAAGAGAACCGTAGCTCTGAATAAAGTAGAAAAGAATGGCAGTTTAACACCTAGTGCAAATCAAAAAGAATTAAAAAAAGGCTTACTTATACGTTTTAAAAGTAGTGCTAGTGTAGATATTAAAGACTTTGAGAAGAAGTATGATTTGAAGTTAAAAAGTAAAATGAAAATTGGGTACTATATTTTTAAAAATAACTCTAAAGAGAGTGATGTGCTGCTTATGCAGCGCATCATGGAAAATGAAACAGAAATAGAGTCCCTTAAACCCAATTGGAAAAAGAGAAATACCCCTAGGTAAGGCGTTTAATTTATTTGCTCTCTTTTTTTCTACAGATATTGGCACCAAGTTTAGTGAGTTTACCTTCTAAGTCATCATAACCACGGTCTAAATGATAAATACGTCTTACATTGGTAGTACCTTCTGCTACGAGTGCGGCTAAGACAAGGGCAGAAGAAGCTCTAAGGTCTGTGGCCATGACATCTGCTGCAAATAGTTTTTCCACACCTTTAACGGCTGATACTGAGCCTTTAAGCCAAATGTCTGCACCCAAACGGTTAAGTTCACTCACATGCATAAAACGGTTTTCGAAAAGACGCTCTTCAATGACACTTTCACCTTCAGCCAAGGCTGCCACAGCCATAAACTGTGCTTGCATATCTGTAGGGAAGCCAGGGTACTCTGTTGTAATCAAGTTAACAGGTTTGAGTGTTTTGCTTGGCAGTATGGTAATGCTATCGTCTGTAAGCTCAAAACTACAGCCCATAGACTCTAGTTTATCAATAGAAGTACGGATGTGGTTATTGTTTACTTTATTGAGTGTAATGACAGAATTAGTAATGGCACCTGCACAAAGATACGTACCTGCTTCTATACGGTCAGGAATGATTTCTACCGTCTTAAATTCAAGAGGTTTTCCACAAGTACCCTCAATGATAAGTTCATTGGTACCAATACCTTGAATGTCTACACCCGCGTCACGGATCATTTCACAGAGTTGCACTACTTCTGGCTCTATGGCTGCATTGATAATGGTACTTTGTCCATGTGCTAAGGCTGCTGCCATAACAATGTTCTCTGTCCCACCTACAGTGATTTTGTCAAAGATGATTTTGGCACCTTTAAGGCCATCTTTTGCTTCAGCTCTTACGTACCCACCTTTTATCTCAATGTGTGCACCCATGGCTTCAAGGGCACGTAGGTGTAAGTCAATAGGACGTTGCCCAATGGCACAGCCACCAGGCAAAGAGACTTCACACTCTCCAAAACGTGCAAGAAGAGGTCCTAAAACCAAAATAGAAGCTCTCATTTGTGAAACAATCTCATACACTGCTTTTGTAGAGTTAATACTTCCATTGTTAATATGTGCAATAGTCTCAGAGTGGTCTAC
This sequence comes from Sulfurovum sp., assembly GCA_013139765.1. Classification (GTDB taxonomy): domain Bacteria; phylum Campylobacterota; class Campylobacteria; order Campylobacterales; family Sulfurovaceae; genus Sulfurovum. The sequence continues at coordinate 680 of WTAE01000009.1, read as the reverse complement.
TTCTCCACCAAGCATAGTAAGCAATGAGAGTAGGGTACGAATATCAACCACATTGGGTAAGTTTGTTAACGTCACTTTTTTGTCTGAGAGTATTGTCGCAGCAATAATAGGTAAAGCAGCATTTTTAGCGCCAGAGATAAGTACAGAGCCAGATAACTTTTGACCCCCCACAATTTCCAAATAATCCATTTTTATTCCTCAAAAATATATTTAAAATATTTTATCTAATTATGATGGTAAAGCAGTTAAAGTTGACAATATCTATGGACATATTAAACTATATTTTTTACTATGAAATTAATATTATTAACTATTATTTAAAGGTTTTTACAGTACTATATTTAATAATATGTACACGTACAACATGTATATAGCGTGAAATGACACATCTAAGGGAAAAGAATGTCGAGTAGTCTAGATAAACTTAAAGCGCTTACGAGTCGCTTGGAAGGTAAGTTAGAAGAAAAAGGTAAAGAAAAGCCCCAACCTTCTAAACCAATCCAGGTCGAAACGCCTAGCGTTGAGAAACCAGTTATAAAGCCAGTCACAAAAGTAGAAAAACACAGATCTGTGAGTTCTGCTGTCAATTGTGAAAACATACGTGAAGAGAATATTGCACGTGTAAACACACTCTATGAAAAACTCAAAATCTTTGAAAAATCACCTGACTTTGAAGAGAT